>JAURMJ010000198.1 GCA_030830765.1 Quisquiliibacterium sp. | reverse complement strand
GTCGGCAAGGCCAGTGAGCAGATGGGCATGATCAAGCATGGCTCGAAGATGATTCAGGCGGTCAGCAATGCCACCGTGCCTTCGATCACGATTCATTGCGGAGCATCCTTCGGGGCTGGCAACTACGGCATGTGCGGTCGCGCCTTCGGTCCGCGCTTCGTGTTCTCCTGGCCCAATGCCAAGACGGCCGTGATGGGCGGCGAACAAGCCGCGCTGACCATGCGCATCGTCACCGAGGGAGCAGCGCGGCGCAAAGGCGAGCCGGTCGATGAAGAAAAACTCGCGAGCCTTGAGCACCAGATCATCGACAACTTCGACAGACAATCGGGCGCGTTCCATACCAGCGCCCACATGCTCGATGATGGCGTCATCGACCCGCGCGATACGCGCAGGCTGCTGGGCTTCGTGCTGGCCACCTGTGCCGAGGGAGATGCCCGCGCTGTGCAGCCGATGCAGTTCGGCGTTGCCCGCCCCTGACACGAAGCAATGGCATTTGAACAACCCGAGAGCTATCAAGCCCTGAACACAACAGCAAAACCCTCCGGAGCCTGACCATGCAATACACCGAAGAACATATTCAGATGCAGGATGCGATGCGCAAGTTCATCGACAGCGAAATCAATCCGCATGTCGACGAATGGGAAGCGGCGGGCATCTTCCCTGCCCATGAGCTGTTTCGCAAGATGGGCAAGCTCGGTTTTCTGGGCGTGAACAAGCCGACTGAATTCGGCGGACTGGGTCTTGATTATTCATATGCAATGGCCGTTGCAGAAACCCTTTCGTACATCCGCTGCGGGGGTGTACCGATGGCCATCGGCGTGCAGACTGACATGGCGACCCCGGCCCTGGCCCGCTTCGGATCCGACGAGCTGCGCCAACAGTTTCTTGCGCCGTCAATCTCTGGGGAATATGTGGCTTGTCTGGGCGTCTCGGAAGTCGGTGCCGGCTCCGACGTTGCCTCGATCAAGACCACCGCCCGCAAGGACGGCGATGACTACGTGATCAACGGCGGCAAGATGTGGACAACCAACGGGACGCAAGCCGACTGGATCTGCCTGCTGGCCAACACGTCGGAAGGCTCGCTGCACAAGAACAAATCACTGATCTGCGTGCCAATGAACACCCAGGGTGTCCAAATTGCGCGCAAGCTCAAGAAAGCCGGCATGAACTCTTCCGATACCGCGCAGATTCATTTCGACGATGTGCGTGTGCCGCAACGCTACCGGATCGGCGAGGAAGGCATGGGCTTCATCTACCAGATGATGCAGTTCCAGGAAGAGCGGCTGTGGGCCGCCGCCGGATGGCAAAAAAGCAAGTTTCTCATCCAGGAAACCATCGACTATCTGCGTGAGCGCAAGGCTTTCGGAAAATCGCTGCTCGACAACCAGTTCATCTACTTCAAGCTGGCGGAACTGCAGACCGAGGTCGAGGCCGTGGGTGCGTTGTTCCACAAGGCCGTGTCACTTTATCTGGAGGGTAACGATGTCACACAGCTTGCATCGATGTGCAAGCTCAAGGCAGCCCGCGTTGCGCGTGAAGTGGGCGACTGGTGCGTGCAGTTCTGGGGTGGGATGGGCTACATGGAAGAAACCCGCGTCAACCGGTTCTGGCGCGATACACGCCTGAGCTCGATCGGTGGTGGCGCCGACGAAGTCATGCTGGGCATCATCGCCAAGACCATGGGCATCCTGCCGCGCAGTTGAGCCCTCCATTGACGACCGCCAAGATGCACAGATTCGACACCCTGCTCATCGCTAACCGTGGCGAGATTGCCTGCCGCGTGATCCGCACAGCCCGCGCAATGGGCCTGCGCACCGTGGCGGTTCACTCGCAGGCCGACGCTAATGCGCTGCATGTGCAGATGGCTGATCTGGCAGTACCGATCGGCCCATCGCCGGCGCGCGACAGCTACCTGCGCATCGACACGTTGCTGGAGGCCTGTCGCGCAAGCGGCGCCCAGGCAATCCATCCGGGCTACGGTTTTTTGTCGGAAAGCGCGGACTTCTCTCGCGCCTGTCGCGAAGCCGGCATCGTGTTTGTCGGCCCCCCTCCGGAAGCCATCGAAGCGCTGGGCAACAAATCGGCCGCCAAGCAGCTGGCACAACGCATCGGTGTGCCCTGCCTGCCCGGCTACGCCGGCGAAGATCAACGCCACGAGACGCTGCTGGCACAGGCCGGGCGCATCGGAGCGCCCTTGATGATCAAAGCCGCCGCCGGCGGTGGTGGTCGAGGCATGCGCCGCTGCGACGATGTTCAGAACGAGGTCGCCTTGCGTGCACTGCTGGATGCCGCAAGCGCCGAGGCAATCTCGTCGTTTGGCAATGGCCAACTGCTGCTTGAGCGTCTGCTCGAACGCGCGCGTCATGTCGAAGTACAGATCTTTGGGGATACGCACGGCAATTACATCCATCTCGGTGAGCGCGACTGCTCGATGCAGCGCCGGCACCAGAAGGTCATCGAAGAGGCGCCGGCGCCCGGCATTACGGCCGCGCAGCGCGAAAAGATGGGCGAGCGTGTCGTCGAAGCCTGCCGCGCCGTCGGCTATCGCAGCGCCGGTACCCTCGAGTTTCTCTATCAGGATGGCGAGTTCTATTTCATCGAAATGAACACCCGCATCCAGGTGGAGCATCCAGTCACCGAACTCATCACTGGCATCGATCTGGTCAAGACGCAATTGATGATCGCCGCGGGCGAGCCCCTACCCTGGCGACAGTCTGACGTGGTGCTGCGCGGCCATGCCCTCGAGTGCCGCATCAATGCCGAAGATGCCAAAACCTTCATGCCTTCCCCTGGTCCCGTGCGCCTGTGGCACGCACCGGGTGGCCCGGGCATTCGCGTCGACAGCCACATGTACTCGGGCTACAACGTTCCGCCGCACTACGACTCACTCATCGCCAAGCTCATCTCCTACGGCGACACGCGCGACACGGCGATTGTCCGCATGCGCAATGCGCTGGCGGAGATGGTTGTCGAGGGCATCAAGACCAATGCGGCGCTGCATCAGGAGATCCTCGCCCACGCCGCGTTCCAGCAGGGCGGTCTCGACATCCACTACCTTGAGCGTCGACTCGGGCTGAAATAGCCCGCGCGCCCTCCGGACCTCGTGCCACAGCAGGCCATCACCCTCGAGCTCGACGAGCTCGACGCCGAACACGTGGAGCAGGCCTGTTTCGAGGCTGGTGCGGTTTCGGTCGTACTCACCGATT
>JAURMJ010000197.1 GCA_030830765.1 Quisquiliibacterium sp. | reverse complement strand
CTGTCTGCCCTGGGGCCGGCCGTCAGCCTGCTGCTGCTGCCCGGACCGATCCTGGGGCTGCTGGCAATCTTGCCACTGGCCCGTGCCCGGATTGCCCGTCCCTGACGGTATGACAGCCCCTGAAACTGAGATCGTTGAAAAAAACCTGTCGAACTGCAGGCCTGTCGGTTGAAGACCATGCCTGCAGTTGCCAGGTTTGACGTACTGGTTTGATTGGCGGCCACCCAAGCGCGAAGCCCCCTTTTCCAGCGACCGAAACCCCTGGCAGACCCGTCAATCCGCGACCCCCTCGTCCGCTTTGAAATCACGATGCTCAAGCCTAGACTGACGCCCCTGCTTACGGGCAGGTCGCCCGAAGATCGAAGCAATGGTTCAATCGCAGCTGTTGCCCGGCATCTGTCTGTTTGAACGGAGTTCATGATGTCCATCCCTCCCAACGACGAAACCATCAACCCCGAAACGCCGCGCATCGTCGACCTGAAAGCCGACTATCCGACGCTGGAACCGGATCTGGACTATCCGGCGCTGAATCTGCCCAGCCTGAAGGGCAAGGTCAGCCCGCAGGAATGGCAGGCCCGCCTGGATTGCGCCTGCGCGTACCGCCTTGTGCATCACTTCGACATGCACGACCTGATCTACAACCACATCTCCGTACGCATCGCGGGCACGGAGGAATATCTGCTGAATCCGTTCGGCATGACCTACGACGAGATCACCGCTTCCTCGCTGATCAAGGTCGACATCAGCGGCAAGGTGCTGTTCTCGCCTGAATTCCCGGCCGGCCTTGGCTACAAATTCAACCCAGCCGGCTACGTGATCCACAGCGCGATTCATGCGGCCCGTCCCGAGGTTGCCGCCATCGTGCATACGCATTCGCTGGCCGGCATGGCGGTTTCGGCGCTAAGCAAGGGCCTGCTGCCGATGACGCAGACGGCGATGCGCTTCGACAAGGTCGCCTATCACGACTATGAAGGCGTGGTGCTTGGGCTCGAGGAGCAGCAGCGACTGCTGGCCGACATGGGGGACTGCGACGCACTGATTCTGCGCAATCATGGTCTGCTGACGGTCGGTCGCTCGGTCGGCGAGGCGTTTAACAATATGTACCGGCTCGAGCGATCCTGCCGCTCGCAACTGCTGGCTCAGGCTTGCAACGACAGCATCGTGATCCCTGCGCAGGACATCATCGAAAAAACCAACCATATGTATCGACCAGGCACACGGCGACCCTACGGGGTGCTGGAGTGGCCGGCGATGCGCCGCCTGGCCGATCGGCTTGATCCGTCTTATCGCAATTGACTGTCCTGAAAGAGTTGCCGGATGTGCATACCGCGCCACCGAGCAACGGCTCATACGCCCTTGAACCTGCGATCCTCTGACAGCATTTCCAGCTCCAGCCATTGCCCAGGGCCATCGGTCGTTTGGCAGCGACTGTGTCCCTGGACGGCCACTATCAATTAAGGTGAAACAGCATGTATATCGTAGAAAGATTCGCTCAATACGCCATCGACTTTCGCAACCAGCCGATACCGGCCGAGGTGCTGCACCATGCCAAGCGTGCCGTCATCGACTGGTATGCGGCCGTGGTTCCCGGGGCAGTGGTTGCACCGGCAACCCTGCTTGAAAAAGCCCGTGCCGAGGATCTGGACCGCGGCGCAGCCCGACTGATTCTCGGGCGTGCAGCGACCGCCCGCACGGCCGCGCTGATCAATGGCACAGCCGCACATGCCGTCGAGGTTGATGACATCTTCAAGTTCGGCATCTTTCACCCGGGCGCTCCAACCATCTCGGCTGCGCTGGCGGCCGCGCAGGATATCGGAGCCAGCGGAGAACAATTCCTTCGCGCCGTCATCATCGGCTATGAAATTTCAACCCGGATCGGTGCTGCGATGGGCCGTGCGCACTACAAGTACTGGCACAACACCGGCACCGTCGGGACCTTCGGGGCGGCCGCGGCCTGCGCTGAGCTCTACGGTCTGGACCAGGCCGGTTTCGCGCATGCGCTGGCAACCTGCGCGACCTTCGCAGCCGGCCTGCAGCAGGCTTTCCGGATCGATTCGATGTCCAAACCGCTGCACTCGGGCCATGCGGCCGAGGCTGGTCTGCTGGCCGCCCAGGCAGCGCGTGAAGGCGTGACCGGTTCGCTGGACGTGATGGAGGGCGACGCCGGATTCGGACGTGCCATGAGTGACGGCCCGGACTGGGACAAGGCCTTGTCGACCCTTGGACACGACTTCCACATCACGATGATGACGTTCAAGAATCACGCTTGCTGCGGTCATACCTTCGCCGCCATCGATGGCGCACAGCAATTGCAGCGGCAGCTCGGCGTCGACGCCGGGCAGATTCAACAAGTCCACGTCGGCACCTACAAGCCGGCGTTGGACGTCGCGGGCATCGAGAACCCGAAGTCTGCGGCCGAGGCACGCTTCAGTCTGAAATATGTTGTTGCTAATGCACTGCTGCATGGCAGTGTGCGGCTGGCAGCCTTTGAGCCCGAGCGACTGAGTGATCCGGCTACCCGCGAGCTGATGCGTCGGATCGAGCTCGTCGTCGATCCCGAGTTGAATTCAAGCTTTCCCGGTCAGCGCGGCGCCCGCGTGACGATGAGCACCCGCGATGGGCGTAGCCAGACCTATTTGCAGCCTGCCCGCAAGGGAGATCCCGAACTGCCGCTCAGCGACCGCGACCTGGACGACAAATACCTGGAGCTGGCTGGACCGGTCTATGGCGATGCCGTGGCACGCAAGCGCCTGACGATGCTTTGGAAACTTGAAACCCAAGTAGACCTGAGTGGCACCTGATCACCAACTGGCACCCTCACCCTGTCAGCAACGTGCGCCCAGCGGTGCGAACCTCGTTTCAATCTCTCCGCTGCTGCATCGCTCATTCCATGAAAATCCCGGTGGCCGCCCCGCAGCGGGGTAAGTCAACGGACCCGAAAAATCCTTAACAAAACTTAATCTGATTTCTCAGGAATATCGCCCCTACGGGTTAACCTCTGGGTTAAACTCTAGGCATGGTCAAACCCGATCATCGATCGCATCGGTCACAAACCGGCATCAGCTCAATCGAGTATGCGTTGCTGTTAGGCACGGTTGCCTTATTCGTGATGGCCGGCTTCTGGGCAATTGCCTCTCACAGTGCCAATCCCTACGAAAATCTGATTGCCGCCTTCCCAACGGCCGCTGGCCCTTCATCCGGCACTTCAGCATCCACAGCAGGGCCGGTCTCAGCGCCTTCTTCACGCATGTCTTCGGGCACGTCAACCCACAAGCTGGCATCGCTGGATCCGGTCCAACGGGGCGGTTCTGTTCAACAGACCCACGCCGACAAAATCTACGGAACTTACCGGGTTTCAGCCCGCTACACCTGCACGCCAATGACGCCTGGCTCTCTGGTGGCAGGCAAGACGGTACAACAGCCCTCTGACATCGAGACCGGAAAACGCTTCATCAGCGAAAGCCGCCACACGATGTTCATCAACCCCGACCGGGGAACAATTGTCAGCGTCGACACTGCTGCCCAGAT
>JAURMJ010000023.1 GCA_030830765.1 Quisquiliibacterium sp. | reverse complement strand
GCCGCCGGTATCGAAGGTGATGCCCTTGCCGACCAGCACAACCGGCGCCTTGCCGGCGCCACCGCCATCATGGCGCATCACGATGAATTTGGGTGCCTGGGCCGATCCTTGTGCGACCGACAGCAGTGAACCCATTTTCAAGGCTTCCATCTGCTTGCGCTCAAGAACCTGGACCTTGAGCTTGAGCTGCCGGCCGAGTTTGCGGGCCGTGTCGGCAAGATAGCTCGGCGTGCAGATGTTGCCGGGCAGGTTGCCCAGGTCCTTGGCCAGATCGACACCATTGGCGATTGCCTGGGCCTGCGCTGTCGCGGTCTTGGCAATTGCGGATTGGGCACTGGCGACCAGCATGTTCAGCGTTCCTGGCCGGACTGGCTGCTCGCTCTTCTTGGACTTCATCTGCTCGAAACGGTAGGCCAGATCGCGGGCGATGGTCACCTGCTCTGCAATCTTCCAGGCCAGGTCGCGGTTCTCTACATCGACATCGTGCAACACCGAGATCGCTTCATCCGATGACAGATTACCGGCCTGGCGCAGTGCGCCACGAACGGCCTCGCCGAATGCCTTGTCAGTGACCTTGGTTTCCTTGCCCATCGAGACCAGCATCACGCGAGCAGTCTTGGCCGCTGCGCCATACACCATCTGGGTTGCCCCGGCCTTCTGGGGCAGATCGTTGCGCGCGAGCGCCGCTGTGATCGCGCCATGCAGTGCGTCATCCAGCGTCCTGCCTTCGTCAGTCAGCTTGCGCTGGCCGATGACTGGCACGATCAGGCAATGGGAGCGCAGCGCCTGCGCGGTGGAAGTCTTTATACTGAACTGCATCACGGCATCCTCAGCGGGTTAGTCTCGGGCGATTATACGGGTGGCGGTTCGCCGTCAAACGTAAAGTTCAAGGCTCAAGGCTGCAACCACGGATTCCTTGCTGCAATGCTTGCCCGATGATCTTTTCCACATCTCTTCGTCGCGATCTTTCCAGTCTGGCCGGCGTCGTCTTTGCAACGCTGTTCACGATCATGCTGACGACCACGCTGATCCGCATGCTGGGCCGCGCGGCGGGCGATCGTATGGACGCGGCCAGCCTGTTTCCCGTGATTGCATTTTCCTCGATCAGGCTTCTTCCGGCGTTGATGGTGCTGGCCATTTACATCGCAGTCCTGATGTCGTTGTCGCGCGCATTCCGTGATTCAGAGATGGTGGTCTGGTTTGCCTGTGGGCGCAGCCTGCTGGACTGGATTCGACCCGTGATGCGTTTTGCTCTGCCGCTGGTGGTGCTGATTGCGGGCGTGGCGTTCGAACTGGCGCCATGGGCCAATCGGGAGATTGCCCGATATACGCAGAATTTTGAGCAGCGCGAGGACGTCTCCCGCGTGGCTGCCGGTCAGTTCAGCGAGTCCTCGTCAGGAGCACGGGTCTTTTTTGTGGAATCACTCAGCGAAGACGAGGCCTCGGTCAGCAATGTCTTCGTCACCCAGCAAAATGGCGAGCAGTTGACGATCGTTGTGGCTGCCAATGGGCACATCGAGAACAAGCCGTCGGGCGAGCGCTTCCTGGTGCTGCAAGGGGGACGCCGTTATGACGGAGATCCGCAGGGCAGCGGCTTTCGGATCATGGAGTTTGAAAAGTACGGCTTGCGGTTGGTTCCCAAAGCTGGCGGCCCGAAGGATCTTGCCCCCAAGGAAAAGAGCACGATCGACCTGCTGCGCAGCGCCGGGCGGCGCGACATGGCTGAATTGCTTTGGCGCATCAATCTGCCGATCTCGGCGGTTGTCCTGGCTCTCTTTGCCATCCCGCTCGCATCGTTCAACCCGCGGGTCGGTCGCTCGGTCAACCTGGTCGTCGCCCTGCTGGTGTACGTCCTGTACACGAACCTGGTCTCGGTCTCGCAAGCCTGGGTCGCTCAGGGGCGCATCACTTTCGGTCTTGGCGTCTGGGTCATCCACGGGATCTTTCTGGCCGTGGTTGTCTTGCTTTACTGGCACAAACTGTCGCTGATCAGGTTCAGACTGACCGGATGGCGCCGCGGAGTTGCCCGGTGAATGTGATCCGCAGCTATCTGCGCCGCGAGATCATCTCGGCGGTGCTGTTCGTGCTGGTGGCGTTCCTGTCGCTGTTTGCATTCTTCGATCTGATCCGCGAACTGCAGGATGTTGGCAAAGGCGGATACAAGATCCAGCACGCGCTGGGATTCGTGGCGCTGGGTCTGCCGGCGCGGATCTATGAGGTGCTTCCGATCGCAGCACTGATCGGCACCATTTTTGCGCTGTCCCAGATGGCCGCGCATTCGGAGTTCACGGCAATGCGGGTTGCCGGCCTGGGGCGCAGAAAGGCGCTGTTTGCTGTGGCCTCGGTCGGGATCTGGTTCGTCCTGGCGACCGGACTGGTCGGTGAAGTGGTCGCGCCGCAGTCCGAGCGCCTGGCGCAGAAGCTGCGGCTTGCTGCGCTTGGCGGCACGGTCGGCGGTCAGTTCCGCTCCGGACTTTGGATTCGCGATGCGATCAAGGATGCCAGCGGAAAGATCGAGCGTCTGCGCTTTGTGAACGTCGGCGAGCTGTTGCCCGACACCTCGTTGAGGCGCCTGAAGGTTTTTGAATTCGACCCAGAGTTCCGCCTGATTGGAATCCTGGAAGCCGGCAGCGGGCGCTTTGTGCCGCCCGGATCCTGGGTGTTGAGCGATGCCCGGCAGCTGGCGCTTGAGCCGGTCAAGGTGGCGGGCGATACGGTGGCGCTGCAGGCCAGGCCCAGTGCGCTTGAGCAGTTGACCTGGCGATCCGATCTGACGCCCGATTTGCTGGGGGTGCTGATGGTTGACCCCGACGGCATGTCGATCTGGACGCTTTCTCAGTACATCAGCCACCTGAAAGAGAACCTGCAGCGCACAGACCGCTACGAAATCGCGTTATGGAAGAAGGTTACCTATCCGCTGGCGGTGTTTGTGATGATGGCGCTGGCCCTGCCGTTTGCGTATCTGCAAGTGCGGGCCGGCGGCATCGGAGTCCGTGTGTTTTCCGGAATCATGCTGGGCGTCGCGTTCCATTTCCTGAATAGCCTGTTCGCCCATCTCGGCCTGCTCAATACCTGGCCACCTTGGATTACTGCGATGACCCCGAGTCTGGTGGCGGCCCTGCTTGCCCTCGGCTTGCTGGCCTGGGCCGACCGGGTGCGTTGAAAACGCGACAGATTCGCGGAAATTATTTCATTGGACGAAGTGGGTTTTCGTAACGTAAGAAATTCAGGGTTTTCGAAAAAAAGGTTGGACGAAGGCAATTTGTTTGGCTAGCATCAGCCCGTCTTGATGTTCGGCTTGCAGTTCGAAGCCGAATATTGAGGAGGAGGAGGAGAGGCAGCTAAGCTGCCATTTGGGGCGCACAGCAATGTGCGCCTTTTTCTTTTCCGGCATCCGCAGGCGCGGATATACTCCAACGGTTAGTCTAAAAAAGCCTGGGGAGACCTGAATGAAGAAACATCTGATCGCAGCTGGCATCCTGGCCAGCTTCGCCTTGACCGCACATGCCGACCTCACTTTGACCGTCTCGAGCTGGTTGCCGCCTTCGCACACGCTTTCGCAGACCCAGGCCAAATGGTGTGACGATGTGGCTAAAGCCACGTCGAATCGGGTCAAATGCAACATCCTGCCCAAGGCGGTTGTCCCTCCGCCACGGACCTTTGACGCTGTCCGTGACGGGCTGGCCGATGTCGCTTACAACGTGCATGGTTACACCCCGGGTCGCTACCTGCTGACCCAGATGGCCGAGCTTCCGTTCGGGGGTGATAACCCGGTTGCAACTTCGGTGGCCTACCAGCGTATCCATGAGAAGTACCTTGCCAAGGTCGACGAGCACCGCGGTCTGAAGGTTCTGGCCGTGTTCACGCACGGTCCGGGTATGGTGTTCAACACCAAGCGCCCGATCAACAGCATCGCCGATATGCAGGGACTCAAATTCCGGGTCGGTGGCGGCATGGTCAACGAGGTTGGCAAGGCACTGGGGGCCAATGTCACGCTCAAGCCGGCCCCGGCGTCCTACGAATTGATTTCGTCGGGTGTGATGGACGGCCTGTTCTTTCCGGCCGAATCGATCGAGTCGTTCAAGCTCGAGAAGCTGATTCGTCATCGCACCGATTTTCCTGGCGGCCTGTACAACACGAGCTTTGCGTTCGTCATGAATCCTGCGACCTGGAACAAGATTTCTAAGGCCGATCAGGCGGTGATTGAAAAACTCTCCGGTGAGGCTGCAGCGCGCAGTTTCGGTCTTGGCTGGGATCGCGTTGATCGCCGTGGCAAGGCCTTCATGCAGGCCAATGGTGTTCAGTCCATCATGGCAAGCAAGGCCTTTGTGGCAGAAGTCGGGTCCAAGACGTCTGCACTTGAGAAGAAGTGGATTGCTGCGGCCAAGGCCAAGGGCCTTAAGAATGCCGAACAGGTGCTCAAGGAGTACCGGGCGGAGGTCGCCAAGCTGCAGTAAACGCGATGCGGAGGTGATCGGTCCCGATTGCGTCCGCTGCGGTTTTTTCTCCCAGACTGGCCGGCATCTAGCCGGCCAGCGTTTTTGTCGGCTCAGGTTTTCTCGGGAACTGGCCAATGAAGCGCATCGAAAAATTTCTGAGCATCGTGGCGGCAGCGGCACTGTTCGCGATGATGCTGCTGACTTTCATCGACGTGATCGGGCGTAAGTTTTTCGACGAGTCATTGACCGGCAGCCTTGAGCTGACCGAACTCCTGATGCTTGTTCTGATCTTTTTTGCGTTGCCGCTGACGTCGCTTTATGGCGAGCATGTGATCTTCGATCTGCTCGATCGTGCAGTGAGCCAGACCGGTCGCAGACTTCAACATCTGCTCTCAAACGGGATCTGCGCCCTGATGCTGCTCGGTGCGTCCTGGCTGATTGTCGAGCGCGCGCAACGTACGGCTGAGTTCGGGGATGTCACCTCTCAGCTTGCCATCGAGATTGCACCGTTTCATTTTCTGGTGGCGGTCGCGCTGGCTCTGACTGCATTGATCCATTTGATCCTGATGGCACGCGGCCGGCCCGGGCAATCGGCGGCACACTGAGCCGTGGTGCTCCAGTCGGACCTGAATAGTCGAGAGAAGCCCCTCCATGTTTGAAGCAATGCTCGGTTTTTTCGCAATGTTCTTGCTGATGCTGATGCGGGTGCCGATCGCGTTCAGTATGGCGCTTGTCGGTTTCGTCGGCCTGGGGCTGATGAAATCCTGGCCAGCCGCGTTTTCCTCGAGCGCCTCCGAAATTGTTGATATCGCCAAGTACACGTTGTCGGTTGTGCCGCTGTTTGTACTGATGGGCAATTTCGTGACGCGGGCAGGTATGTCGCGCGAACTGTATGAAGCCGCTTATGCCTTCATTGGCCATCGCCGGGGTGGCCTGTCAATCTCAACCATCATGGCGTGCGCCGGTTTTGGTGCGATCTGCGGTTCGTCCGTGGCGACGACCGCAACCATGGCCCGAGTGGCGATGCCCGAGATGCGTCGATTCAATTACGAGCCTTCCTTCGCCGCCGGCTCAATCTGTGCAGGCGGCACGCTTGGCATCCTGATCCCGCCTTCGGTGATTCTGGTCATCTACGGGATCGAGACCGAGCAGAGTATTGGTGCCTTATTTGCGGCGGGCATCGTACCCGGTCTGATCGCGACTGCCTTCTACATCTTTGCTGCGATGGCCATCACGGCGCGCCATCCTCATTACGGCCCGCCGGGAGAGCGTACGCCGTGGTCCCGAAGGCTGGTTGCGCTGCGTCAGGTCTGGGGGGTGCTGGCCTTGTTTGCGTTGGTGATGGGCGGCATGTACGGCGGGTTCTTCACCCCCACTGAGGCAGCCGGGGTGGGCGCAATGGGCGGTTTTGTGTTCGCGCTTGCCCGGCGGCGGCTCAGCTTTCATGCACTGGTTCAGACGCTGGTCGAATCGAGTCGAACCACCGCCATGCTGTTCACGATTGTCATCGGGGCAGGTCTGTTCGCGAACTTCCTGAATTTCACCACGATGCCCACCGATCTGCGCGATTTCGTCGTCGGGCTGAACGTCTCGCCGATCCTGGTGATCGTTGCGATTTGCCTGGTCTATGTGGTGCTGGGGACGGCGATGGAAACGCTGTCGATGATTCTGCTGACCGTGCCGATCTTTTTTCCGCTGATCCAGCACCTGGGTTTCGACCCAATCTGGTTTGGCGTGTTGGTGGTTTGCGTGGCCGAGATCAGCATGATCACACCGCCGGTTGGCATGAATATCTTTGTCTTGAGCAGTGTCCTGCCCGATGTGCGAACCACGGACATCTGGCGGGGCGTGCTGCCGTTCGTGGCGGCCGATCTGTTGCGCATGGGGGTGCTGATTGCCTTCCCCGTGCTGACGTTATGGCTTCCCAAAACACTGGGCCTGTGACGCAGCCCCAGGCGCGTGCCAAACGATGCGCAGGGCTGTCCTGACAGCCCTGCCTGGCTTACGTCTTGTACTTCTCCAGAATCTGGCCCAGTTTGGATAGTCGCACCGGCTTGGTCAGGTAGTCAGTGAAGCCGGCCTCCAAGGCAAGGTCGATATCTTCCCGAGTCGCTACAGCGGACAGCGCGATGACCGGAATGGAGGCGGTCTGAGTCGACTGTGCAAGCTTCTGACGGACCTCCATCCCCTGCATGCCAGGCAGACTCATATCCAGCAGGATCAGGTCAGGCTGGGTTTCACTGGCCACACGCAGACCCGTCTCGCCATCGGCGGCGTTCTGGATCACAAAACCGCCTCGCATCTCCAGGAACAGGCGAACGACTTCATAGTTTGCAGGGGTGTCTTCAATGTAGAGCACCCGCAATGGGGGGCGATCATCATCGGCGACCCGCGAACCCTCCAATTCCTGAGGGGAGGCCTGCGCAGCTCCCGAATCGAGTTCGGACGCCAGTGAAGTGGCGTCGTCTGCCGCGACTGAGGTACTTTGAGCCCTTGGCGTTGTCTCGACGCTCAGTGCGTCTTGATCCGACAACTGGTCGGTCGGCGCTGCGTCCATCTCGACCACAAAACTGCTGCCAACGTGTGGCTCGCTGCGGACTGTCAGCGTGCCATTCATCTGTTCAATCAGTCGTCGCGATAAGGCCAGACCGATGCCAGACCCCTCGATGACTTCGCCTGTCTGCACGAAACGCACAAAGGGTCGGAACAGTTGGCTGAGTTGTTCGCCCGTCATCCCACGGCCGGTGTCGCGGACCTCGATGGCCACGCGCCTCGGGCCGGCTGGACGGACCAGAATCTGAACGGTGCCTTTCGGGCGGTTGTACTTGATTGCGTTGCTGAGCAGATTGATCAGCACCTGCCGGATACGCCGAGCATCAGCCCGGATCAGTTCCGTCCCGGGCACAAAGTCGCTGTCCAGCAGTTGGACATCCGATTTGGCGGCCAGCACCTGCTGCTGCACCTGGCATGCCTGCACGATTGCATGCAGATCGACGGTCTGCAATTCGATATCACTGATCCCCGATTCGATCTTGCTCAGATCGAGTACCTCTTCGATCAAGCTCAGCAGGTGCCAGCCGGATTGCATGATCTGATCCGAATGCTCCTTGACCTCTTCGCGTTCAAGACCGGCCGACTGATCCTGGGCGTCCAGCCCGACATTCATCAGCTGAGCATGTCCCAGGATGGCATTGAGCGGCGTGCGCAGTTCATGGCTCATGTTGGCCAGGAATTCGCTTTTGAGCTGATTGGCGGCTTCAGCCGCCTCCTTGGCTTTGAGCAGCGAGCGTTCGGTCTGCTCCGCGACGGAAATGTCCTGAATGACTGCCGTGTACAGCCTGGACTGACTCATCTTGGTTTCGCTGACGGCAATGCGAATCGGGAACTCCGAGCCATCTCGTCGCCGGGCGATCACGCGGCGCGGTGTCGTGAGCATCCAGGGATTACCTCCCTGTTGGTATCGCTCCAAATAGGTGGCATGAGCGGCCCCGACTTTTTCAGGCATCAGGACGTTGACATCGGTTCCGATCAGCGTGGCCCGTGAATAGCCGAACATGCTGAGTGCTGCGTCATTGATCTCTGTGATCACGCCCTGACTGTCGATGACAATCACGCCTTCGAGCACCGAGTTGAAGATCTGCTTCAGCCGCGTCTCGTTGAACCTGGCAAGCTGTTCTGATTCGCTGCGGCGTACTGCCTCGGCTTTGAGACGCACATTGGTCTCATTTTCAGACTTGACCAAGGCCAGGTTGCGATTCAGATAACTGCGCAGGCCCGCCACCGCGCCAAGCATCAACAAGCCCAGTGCGAGACTGATCAGGGTCAATGAACTGAGGGCGTGTTTCAGCGCCTGCGGACCATCGTTCTGGACACTTGACAATCCGACTGGCTGCCGTACTTCCAGCGCGCCGCGTACATCTCCAACCTTCCAATCGCGCTTCGGTGAGCCGTCAGTCGTGTTGTGGCAGCCGACGCAGGAGGGTTGCATTCGATCCGGTGCAACGTAGCGCAGCGTCTGCCGACCCCCAATGGTTTCAATCCGAAAGAATGGCGTGTCCGGATCTTTTCGCAGATGCGCCAGCGCCTCGACTTGAAAAGCATCAAGCTTACGGTCGACGCGATTTGCGAACGGATAGTCACTGAACAGGGCGATCGTGGCATTAGCCCCCATGTCGGCCAGGAAATCGCCGAAATCCAGCGTGAAGGTTGCCGGCAGAGGCAGGGCGTGCGGCGTGTTCTTGTAATCCGAGGTGATCTGCATGCCGGCATCCCTGGCCCGCGGCAGGATGTTCTTCGAATAGAAATTCCGGAAGAACATCACCGAACTGGCCAGGTTGTCGGCATTCTCAAGCAGAGTGTCCTGGTGCGCCGCTTCAAGAGCATTCCGGACGTAATAGGCGGTGCTCAGTCCGGCGGCAATGAGCAGTACACCGACAATCCAGAGGCCACGGCGGGCAAGCCAGGCAAGCATCGGTTGTTTGTTTTGTGCTGCGAAAGCCTCCGTGCCCGCATCGGGCCGGCTTGAATCATCAGGAGTCATCAGGCGCCGTTCACTCATGGGTCATTTGCGACAAGCTTGCCTCGGCACAGGGCAACGGTTTGACGGAACAGGGCATGTCCTGGATCGGCAAGCGCGTCCAAGACCGTGAAATGGTTGCGCCCGGGGGCTGGCACATCCGCGCGCAGGACAGGTTTGCGGCGCGCTGCCAGCAATCTGGTCTGACGCAGGAATTCGCTGCTCTCATCGCCGCCTACACAGGTGATCAGCGGGGCTTGGGTTGCCGGGGGCATCCAGGCTGGGCTCAGGCGGAACGCGCTCTTGTTGTCCAGTTTGAGGTCCTGGTTGACGAAGCTTGCTTGAACGAGTGGCTCCAGATCGTAGATGCCGCTGATCGCGATCCCCCCCTTAATCAGGTCGGCTGGCAAATCCGGATCCCAGCGCGGCCACAGCGCACTCATGGCCATGGCCACCAGATGGCCGCCGGCTGAGTGGCCGGCAACATGGATGCGGGACGCATCGAAACCCTGCTCATCGGCCGCGCGCCAGAGCCATTCAAGTGCACGCAGCGTTTGCAGCACAATCGTATCGATACTGACCGCCGGGGCCAGATCGTAGTCGATCAGCGCGACATTGATGCCCTGGGCCAGATAG
>JAURMJ010000196.1 GCA_030830765.1 Quisquiliibacterium sp. | reverse complement strand
TGCGGCAACAGGAGGTCGTCAGGGGGAACAAACGCCGCGAATTTTTCGAATCGAGGCCCTACGTCGATACCCTGGGTCAGTTCAGACCCCTTTGATCCGGTATTGCTCAAGCCCGGCGGCGGATGGATCCACGCCGATCCCGGGCGCCTCCGACAGGGTTACCCAGCCATCGCGGATCTCGATCGGGCAGACAGCCTGTCTGAGCGGATTCGGGTTCGCATCAACCTCCGCATAACCGCCCTGACCCATCGCAGCCCGAAGATGCAGCGAAGCGGCCAATCCGACGCCCCCGGCAAGCCAATGCGGACAGAACTCGACCCCGAGCTCGCGGGCCAGCAGCGCCACTTCGCGGCACCCCGAGATACCGCCCCACTTGGCAACATCCGGCTGAACGAAACGCAAAAAGCCTGCGCGCAGGGCCTCATCGAAGCTCTGAAGTCCGCGCAGGTTTTCTCCGGCTGCGAAGGCGGCTCCGGTCCCGGTCGCCAGTGCAGCCCAGACCGCGACTGGCACATCAGCCGGCATCGGTTCCTCGATCCACAGTGGCGAGAATTCCATCAGTTCGGCAACGCGGCCGGGTGCCTCATCAGGATCCCAGGCCTGGTTCGCATCGACCATGACCTGCACATCCGGGCCGACCGCATCCCGCAGTTCGAGAAAATTACGCCGATCGACGTCGACACCGAAACCGACCTTGAACTTGATCGCGCGAAAGCCCAGCGCATGGCTGGCAGCGGACATCTCGCCGACGGCGGTCGGGCCAAACCCGCTCGCGTAGACGCGGACCCGGGCGACCGAATCCGGAGCGGTCTGTTCGCCCTGGGCACCGTCTCGCTTCAACACGGCATCGCCCTGCGTCCGAGGGTCTGCAGCCAGCAAGCGCCAAAGCGGCACTTGGGCACGCCGCGCCTTCAGATCCCACAAAGCCTGATCGATCGCGCCGATGATCTGCGCGAACGGTCCGGGTTCTCCGCACTGGATCGCCAGCCGTCGCAACTGCGCTTCAAGCCAGCGCCAGGTCTTCACCGGATCGTCGCATTCACGCCCCTTGAGCAGGGGATCGAACAGGCTGTGAACGAGCCTGGCCCGATGCTCAGCCCCAACCTGCGGAAAGTTGCTGAACACTTCTCCCCAGCCGAAGGCACCGTCCTCGGCAGTCACGCGTACGAAGGTCCCTGCACGATCAGTCATTGCGCCGAACGAGGTCCTGACCGGCCGCTCGATCGGCACCCGGTAAACCATGCACTCAATGCGTTCAATACGAGATGGATTCATGCGTACAGCCAAGGGGTTGAAATTGATGTTTCCGGTTAAGCGTTCCGATGCGGCTCAACGTCCAAAGAGGGCGATCAAGCCCAACAGGTCGGACGTACGATTCAGCGGTGAGCAAGAATATGGGCTGAGCCCTTCTCCCCGATCATCAGCGTCGGCGCGTTGGTGTTGGCAGAAGTGATCTTCGGCATCACTGACGCATCAACCACGTAAAGGCCGTCAACCCCGCGCACACGCAGCTCCGGATCGACCACTGCAGCGTCGTCACGGCCCATCCGACAGGTGCCGACCGGATGAAAGACCGTCCCGGCGCTGGCGGTGACCGACTGCAGAATCTGCTCGTCGGTCTGTTCACCCGCTCCCGGTTGAAGCTCCTTGGACCACAGGGGTCGGAATGCCGGCTGGGCGCAGATCTCGCGCATGGCCTTGACCCCTTCAACGATGACCTTGCGATCGATTTCTTCCTGCAGATAGTTCGGTTGAATCTTTGGTTGCTGCGTCGGATCGTTCGACACGATCTGCAGGTTGCCTCTTGAGCTGGGATGACACTGCCAGATTGCCCCAGTGAACCCAGGGAAGTCATGCAGCGTCGCACCGGGCCTGTCAACGCTCAGCGGCATCACCAGCAACTGCACATCCGGGCGGTCGCCCTGGGCGTAGCGGGTACAGATCGCGGCCCCGACCTGCCCGGCACCCACCGTCAACGGACCGCGGGCTGTGAACAGCCATTGCAGACCCATCCCAAACAGCGACAGGTAATTGCGGGTCGCTCTGTTCAGCGACAGGTTGTCATTCATATGCACCATGTAGCGCATCTGATAGTGGTCCTGAAGATTGCCGCCAACCTGCGGGGAGTCGACCATCACCTGGACCCCGGCGGCTTCGAGCACGCCTGCCGGCCCCACGCCTGACAACTGCAACAGTTGTGGCGATTGCAGTGCACCCGCGCTCAGAATCACCTTGCCTGCTGAAACCTGTTGCCGGTTGCCGTTCTTGATGTAACTGACTCCCGTCGCACGCTCACCCTCGAGAATGACCCGCTCCACCAGAGCACCGGTGATCAGGCTGACATTGCCTCCGCGCAGGGCCGGGTAAAGGAATGCACGCGCCGAACTGGACCGCCAGTGTCCCTTGATCGACAGCTGGTAACGCCCCGCACCGAAGGCAGACTCCCCATTGAAGTCCGGGTTCCTGGGCAACCCCCACTGCTGTGCGGCATCGAGCCAGGCTTCACAGGCCGGGTGCCGGAGCCTTAACTCATCGGCTCCCAACGGACCATCACCACCTCGCAGGCGATTGGCCCCAGCCGCATTGGACTCCAGGGATTTGAAATAGGGCAGGCAATCGTCGAACGACCAGCCGGTCGCGCCAAGTGACTCCCAGTCATCGAAGTCGGCATGCTGACCGCGGATGTAAATCAACCCGTTAATGGTGCTCGAGCCACCGACAATGCGCCCCCGTGGCCATTGCACATTGCGACCAGCCGTGCCCTCAGACGGCTCGGTATCGAACACGCGCGCAAATCTGGGGTTGTAGATCATCTTGAAATAGCCGACTGGAAGCCGTGCCCAGAAGTGCCGATCGCTGCCGCCCGCCTCGATGACGAGCACCGAAGCCCCTGTTGCCCCCAGACGGTTGGCGACGATGCATCCAGCGGAACCTGCACCGATCACGACATAGTCATAGGTTTTCGTCATTGGAATTCTCCTGCCAGCAAGAATCGAAATCGGGTTGACACGACCAAACGCTACAGGGAATGATACCGTTGTCATTGCAGATTGGTATCTCCTGGAGGACCTGATGCATCACGCCCGATCCCTGATTCGTCTGCTGTCTTGGGTGAATCTTGTTCAGCTGCGTTGCTTCGCCGCGGTTTCGGTCGCGCTGGTCGCAGTCATTGCGGTCGTCATTGCGCTGGGCGTTTTCTTCCGATACGTGCTCAATGACAGCCTGTCCTGGGCTGAAGAACTGGCCAAGTACGCAATGCTCTGGCTGGTCTTCACCGCGGCCCCGATTGCGCTGCGACTCGGGATGCATCCGGGAATCGACATGCTCAGCACACGATTTCCCGGTCGGGTCGAACAGGTGCTCAAGGCGATTGTCAGCCTGGGCATTGCCGCATTCTGCGGCTTTCTGGCCATCAAAGGCCACCAGTTCGCCTGGAACGGGAAAACGCAGGTCGCCATTTCGATCGGCGATCTGTCGATGTACTGGATCTTCGTTTCAATCCCGCTTGGCATGCTGAGCATGGCTTTGGTCGGTCTGCAGCAATTTCTCGAGCATCTGGTCGCTGCGGTCCTGGGCACGACACCGGAACCCGATCCCTTCAGCGTGCGCATGCAGCATGTGATGGACGAACAAGCATGACCCCGACCTACCTGCTCTGGCTGCTGGTCTCGACCATTCTGGTCGGGATGCCGATCGTGTTCGCGCTCGGGTTGGCGCCAATGCTCAGCTTCATCATCGCGGGCCGCGAATCCTTCCTCACCGTGATCGCTCAGCGCCTGTTCTTCGGCATCAATCAGTTCCCGCTGCTGGCAATCCCGTTGTTCATCCTGGCCGGCGAAATCATGAATGTCGGCGGCATTACAGAACGGCTGGTCCGATTCGCCGACACCCTGGTCGGCCACCTTCGCGGCGGGCTGGCGCACGTGAACATCATGTCGTCGATCTTCTTTTCGGGGCTCAGCGGATCGGCCGTCGCGGACACCTCGGCGATCGGCACCATGCTGATTCCAGCCATGGAGCGCCAGGGCTATACCCGGCGCTTTGCGGCTGCCGTCACGGCTGCCTCATCGGTGATCGGACCGATCAT
>JAURMJ010000195.1 GCA_030830765.1 Quisquiliibacterium sp. | reverse complement strand
GTCGGAACAGCCGCCATTACCCCAGGCCACTACGCCGAGTTTCTGCGAACCAAGTGCTGCAAGATCTCTCGGGCGGTACACAACGTGCTTGGGCAGCGACGCAACTTCTTCCTTCATGGCCGGGTAGGCGCCGGTGCCGACATTGTCGGGACGGCTGTTGGTGCCGTTGTCTCTCCACTCGATGTTGGTGTCGATCGAGCCGTACAGTTGAACGTTCGAGGCGGCCTGTGCGAAAGCCGGCAGGGCGGCTGCAACAGCCACTGCGATTACAGATTTCTTCATTGAAAGAATCTCCTTGGTTTCTGGAATCAATCGGCGGCCCTCACGCCACCGCAACTCCCCGACACACTGAAATGAATCAGATTCGGATTGAAGTCTCAGCCATTGTGTCCAAATTTGCCGGGAGGGAACAGGTTTAAGGTGAATTTGGTGACTGAATCGCGGTACGATGTGGTGCTGCTGCAACAGCAGGGCTGGCTCAACCTCTTGGATTGCACATTGTGGGAAATGATTCTGGTCGATTGCCCTCTTCTTCGTTGGATCAACTGCTCGCGGCTACCGGCCGAGCACTGCTGACAGTGACCTCTGCGCCCGCTGTCGCGCGGCCTTCGCCTGCTGTAAAACTGGTTGATTCCGATGACCTGGATGAGCGGCAGCGAGCACTGTCCGGGGCGCTGATGCGCGTCAATCACGTTGGCGAGGTGTGTGCTCAGGCGCTTTATGAAGGGCAGGCGCTTAGTGCCAACACACCAGCACTCGCCAGCAGTTTTCGGAAGGCCGCAGCTGAAGAGGGCGATCATCTGGCCTGGACGCGTGAGCGGCTTGATGAACTCGGTGCCAGACCCTCTTTGCTAAATCCGCTCTGGTTTGCCGGTGCCTTCGCAATCGGCGCGCTCGCGGGCAAGCTGGGCGATCGGCTGAGCCTTTCGTTCATGGCGGAAACCGAGCGTCAGGTCGAACAGCACCTGGCCGGACATCTCGAGAAGTTGCCCACCGCGGATGCGCGATCGCGAGCGATTGTTCAGGTGATGCGGGAAGATGAAATAGCCCACGCGCAGACCGCTTTGCGCCTGGGCGGCGGGGAGATGCCTGCCCCCGTCCGGAGTCTGATGCGCCTTGCCGCCCGCGTGATGACGCGTTCTGCGCACTATTTATAGGGTGGCTGCCCGATTGCGGGGCAAGCCCTGCGGCGGGACAGGCTCAGTCTTCGACGATCGACCAGTCGATGGACAACTCCGCCGTCTTTTCGATCATTGCTGAAGCCGAGCAGTATTTGTCGTGCGACAGCTTGATGGCCCGCTCGACCAGGTTGGCCTTCAGCGCGCGGCCGCGGACAGTGAAGTGGAAGTTGATGCGGGTAAAGACCTTGGGGTCAGTCTCGGCGCGCTCGGCGCTCAGTTTGACGTCGCAGCCTCGAATGTCCTGGCCACTCTTACGCAAAATGACGACGACGTCGTAGGCGGTGCACCCACCCGTTCCGAGCAGAACCATCTCCATCGGGCGAGGGGCCAGGTTCTTGCCACCGCCCTCCGGGGCGCCGTCCATCAAAACAGCATGCCCGCTGCCGGTCTCGGCAAGGAAACTCATCCCGTCCGGGCCTGTCCACTTCACCGTGCATTCCATGTCAGTCACCTTTGTTGCTTATCGATCCGCAAGGATGTGTTGCGTTGCGGCATTCAGATCGTTTGATTGGGCTAGTCCTCATCACCCATTCCAGGATGCTTAGTATGACTTATGACTATTAAATTATGAATAAAAACAATAGTTTATAGTTATTATCAGGCTTTCTTCGGTGCCTTGCTTGGCTTGAGAAATGAGCGCATCCCTCACTCGATCTTGCAGTGCACAAAATAATTCGCTATCATGACCGCATCGGTCGCTTTTGAGCGACCCTCCGGTGTCTCCTCCACCCTCCTCCTTTGGTGGATTCAGCCCGAGCCAAAGCGCTCGGGCTTTTTTTTGGGGGGGGCTGCATCTTCCGGGGTGCGGTCGCTCCGAAGATTGATGGAGAAACCTTGTCCCCGGTTCAAGATTTCACGGCCCTGTCTAATGAATTCCTCGCCGTCGATGTCAGGTCCCGGCCGCTGAGGATTGTTTCCTTTTGACTTTGCGTTTGACTTCGCGTTAGAATATCAGGCTTTCCGCGAGAAGCTGCTCCCACGGTGGGGGGCGAGCTGTGTAGCTTGGGTGTCCAAGACGCACGTAATCGGAGTCAAAACGGGCGATCAAGAGAGGGTGAGTCCTCATCAGTACGACTCAAGTCTCTGGGAGTGAGCCCAGCTACTCGGATCCCGCTCTCGCGCATGAACGATTGAGTGCACAGATGAAAACATTTTCTGCCAAGCCGCATGAAGTCACGCGTGACTGGTTTGTCGTCGACGCGTCTGACAAAGTGCTGGGTCGCCTCGCGGCCAACATTGCGCTGCGTCTGCGTGGCAAGCACAAGCCCGAATTTACGCCCCACGTCGATACCGGCGACTACATTGTCGTCGTCAACGCGGGCAAGATTCGCGTGACCGGCAACAAAGAACTCGACAAAAAGTATTACCGCCACAGCGGTTACCCGGGTGGGATCACCGAGACCAACTTCTCCAACATGCAGTCCCGTTTTCCGGGGCGCGCGCTTGAGAAGGCCGTCAAGGGCATGCTTCCGAAGGGCCCCTTGGGCTATGCGATGATCAAGAAGCTCAAGGTCTACGGCGACGCTACGCATCCGCACACCGCGCAGCAGCCGAAGGCTCTGGATATCTGAATCCGGCGATGCTGCCGCGCTCTCGTAGTTAGTGGGCGTCGAAGCAGTCAACCGGAAGTCTTAACAAACATTTGAAGGCGTTGATCCGATGATTGGCGATTACTACTACGGCACCGGCCGCCGCAAGTCTTCCGTGGCCCGGGTTTTTCTGAAGAAGGGCAAGGGCGACGTGGTCGTCAATGGCAAGCCGCTCGACCAGTACTTCGCTCGCGAAACGGGTCGCATGGTTGTGCGTCAGCCGCTGGAACTGACCAATCATCTGGAAAGTTTCGACATCATGGTCAACGTGCACGGCGGTGGTGAATCCGGCCAGGCCGGTGCAGTTCGTCACGGGATTACCCGCGCGCTGGTTGACTATGACGCGACTTTGAAGCCTGCACTTTCTGGCGCCGGTTTTGTTACCCGGGACGCACGGGAAGTTGAACGGAAGAAAGTGGGTTTTCACAAGGCACGTCGCCGCAAGCAGTTCTCGAAGCGCTGATTCGTTACTGCCGCAGTACGTTGTGCATCAAAAGCCGCCCGATGGGCGGCTTTTGTCGTTCTGGCGGATCAATTGGATCAGGCTGGAGCGCCATTGCAGCTATCTGTTGAGAACCGCGGTCCCGGCTGGCTTTGAGATCTTTTGAAGGCTCTCCAGCCCTTGCGCCCTGGTGGGTCCTGAGCGTTTTCAGCGCCATGGGTTGCATCTGTGCGATTTTCGAGTGCTACCATCGGGTCGCCTCGTTACAACCCGACTTCAGTCTGATCCCTGTCTCGATCGAGCGCGTTTCGCTCAATGCAGTGGGGCGTCCGTTCAGTCCAAGAGCAAACTCTGTGAAATTGAAACTGTTTGCACGTCGAATGTCGGCCGGCACCCCTCGGATGAAGGTTCGCCGCCATGTGCATTGGAGCGTCTGGCTGATGATTCAGTCGGCGGTTGTGCTCGTTGTCGGGGGCGCGGTCTCATGGGCGTGGCAAGGAACACGAGGGGATGATCAGGCTGCCCGACAGAGCCTGCAACGCGATGTGGCGGCTTTACAGATGGCCGCACGGCAGCACGCCGTGGAGCTGCAACGGCTGAAGCAACAGCTTTCCAGTACGCTTGAAGCGAAGGCGCAGATGCAAGCCCAGGCCCAGGCGGCCAATGCGAACATGCTGGTTGAGCGGGTTGCGGCCGAGCGTCTCAGTGCTCAGATGCGTACTTTTGAAACCGAAAATGCACGGCTCAAGGCGGATCTGACTTACCTGGAAAGCCTGTTGCCTGCAGGCAACTCGGACGGCCCGATTGCAATCCGGCGGTTCGAAGTGAGTCCCGTCCCGGAGAGCAGACAGCTGCGTTATCGTGCACTGCTCACTCAGGATGCCCGGGCTGACCGGGACTTTGATGGAGCATGGCAACTGTCCGTCAGACTGGAGTCCAAGGCGGGCAAGAAAGTACTGATTATCCCGGATGACTCAGAAAAGCCGGAGGTAAGAGTGACTTTTCGGCGCTATCAACGCATTGAAGGTATCTTCGACGTCCCCGTCGGTATGAAAGTGCGATCAGTTCAGCTTCGGGTCCTTGAGGGTGATACCTTACGGGCGCAGCAGACCGCGATGCTATGACATTGTTTGAGCAACGGGCAGGATTGACTCAGACCCTGGGCTCAGGCGTCAAGCTTTAAGGAGGAACAGATGTTCAATCGGAAAAAAGCCCCGAGTAACGCAATTGAAAGCCTGATCGGAGCCTCTACGGTTATCGAAGGAAACATCAGATTTCATGGTGGGTTGCGGATCGACGGTCAGGTGCGTGGGGATGTCATTGCTGAGGACGATGTTCCGAGCGTTCTGGTGCTGTCCGAGCAGGCCCGCGTGATTGGTCGGGTGCGTGCAGACAATGTGATTGTCAACGGCTCGATTGAAGGGCCTGTGCAGGCGCAGGAACTCCTTGAACTGCAGCCAATGGCTCGAATTTCGGGCCAGGTCAGCTATCGGGCACTTGAAATTCATCCGGGCGCGATCATTGAGGGTACGATGGCGCACCTTGAAGATGAGCGGCCTGGCCTCAAACTGGCAAGTAAGCAAGGCTAGTCCCAGGCTGTCTGGTTGAACCGGACCGTGATTCGCCGAGATTCCAATTGCCTGTTCCGCTGGCAGGGTTAAACGCAGACCGATAGAATCAGGGTCTATCTGGAGATAAATGAAATGAACGCAGTTGCCGAAATGCCCGCTCCGCTGATCTTTACCGACAATGCGGCCGAGAAGGTGCGGCAGTTGATCGAGGAAGAAGGGAACGCCGACCTGAAGTTGCGCGTCTTCGTGCAGGGGGGCGGATGTTCAGGCTTCCAGTATGGCTTCACCTTCGAAGAGCTGACCGGTGAAGACGATACCGTCATGCAAAAGAACGGTGTGACGCTGCTGATCGACGCGATGAGCTATCAGTATCTGATTGGGGCGGAAATCGACTACAAGGAAGATCTTGAAGGTGCACAGTTCGTGATCAAGAATCCGAACGCGACGACCACCTGTGGCTGCGGGTCTTCATTCTCCGTCTGATTGTTCAATGGGCGCCTCGTAGAGGGCGCCCAATATCCGGGGGCCGCTTGCTCCCGTGACCGCCGGCAGATTGCCGGCGTTTTTATTGATGCGGCACTTTGCAAGCCAGGCGAAGGCGACCGCTTCAACGGACTGCGGATCCATTCCGAGGCCCTCGGTCATCGTGACGGGCACGGGGGCAAGGAGTTCGCGCAGTCGCTGCATCAGTCTCGCATTGCGCGCGCCTCCGCCGCAGACGTATGCCTCATCAGCCCGGAAGCTGGCCGCCACAGCCTGGATGCTCTGGGCGGTCAGTTCCAGAAGTGTTGCCTGGACGTCCTCTGGTACGACTGGCTCGTGCAGCGCAGCCTGTAACCATTCGAGATTGAACAGATCTCGCCCGGTGCTTTTAGGGGCCGGCTTTGAGAAGTAGGGTTCGCTGGCCAGACGGTCTAACAGGGTCTGATCAACGGTACCGCTTGCCGCCCAGGTGCCGTCGGGATCAAAGGGCCCGCCACGATGCATCTCATGCCAGGCATCCATCAGCGCATTGCCCGGTCCTGAATCGCAGCCAAGCGCCGTGGCTCCAGGGGCCAGCAGACTCAGGTTGGCAATGCCGCCAATGTTGATGATCGCACGGCGTCGGGAGTCATGGCTGAACACGGCCTGGTGAAAGGCGGGAACAAGAGGGGCTCCTTGTCCTCCGGCCGCAACATCCGCTCCCCGAAAATCGCAAACGACTGCGAGTCCGGTCAGTTCCGACAGCAGTGACCCGTTGAGCAGTTGAAGTGTGTAACCGGATTCGGGCTGGTGACGAATCGTTTGTCCGTGTGCGCCGATCGCGCGAATCTGCTGACGGACTGCCGCTGACTCGCGCTGGAACGACGACCTGGACTCATCAGATGTATCCCCGTTGAGCAGCGACTGCGCTGCGTCCTCAATAAGGCGATTGACCACCTGCGCATAGATCGTGGCAATCTGATTTGCACAGATGGCTGCCCTTGCGAGTTCATCCGGACCGCTATGCTGCAGCGCAAGTAGGTCGCGCCGAAGATTCACGGGCATTGGCGCACTGGTAAAGCCGATGGTCTGTGGGTGTTCGCCTGCGAGGTCGACGAGCGCGCCATCGACCCCGTCAAGGCTTGTCCCTGACATCAGGCCGATATAAAGCTCGCGCATCTGGGCCTCAGAGGAAGCGGCGGGTCAGGAGCCCACCCTTGATCACTCGAACAGGGCGAGCTTGATCGAGTCAATTTGCGCAAGTTGTGCGCGCACACTCGTGGCCGCCGCAATCAGGCGGTCCCGATCCGGGCCGACCAGCGGTTTGCTCTCAGGCAAAGCCACTTTCATCGGATCCACGTGACGTCCGCTGATTCTCATTTCGTAATGCAGGTGCGGCCCAGTCGCCCAGCCGGTGGCGCCGACCAGTCCGATGGTGTCACCCTGACTGACGCGCGTTCCGACACGAACATCGGTCGAAATACGGCTCAGATGGGCATATAGCGTCGAATAGCGCCCGCCGTGTTCAAGAATGACGACGTTGCCATAACCGTTTTGTCGGCCCGAGAAAACAACCTTCCCGTCAGCTGACGCCCGGACCTTGGTGCCGGTGGGGGCTGCGAAATCGACACCCCGATGGGCGCGCCAGTCGTTGGTGATGGGGTGCTTGCGCGACAGGCTGAAACCCGAGGAAATCCTGCTGAATTCGAGCGGATTCCGCAGGAATGCCTTACGAAGGCTCTTACCCTCAAAGCTGAAATACTCTGCCTTGCCGTTGCGCTCAAAAAGCATTGCCTCATGACGTACGCCATCATTGACAAATTCAACGGCTAAGACCCGGCTGCCGTCTGATCCCTCAAGGCTGTCGGCTTCGCGAACGGTTTCATAGATGACGCGCAGTTCATCGCCTTTGCGCAGGTCACGATGGAAATCAATCTCACCCCCAAAGATGTCGGCGATCTTGATCGCGACGCCTTCGGGAATATCGGCTGCATCTGTCGCTGCGAACAGTGAACTGCTGATTGTTGCCGAGCGCATTTCGACCGAGCGCTCGAGCGGGATATCAGCTTCGAGCGCTGAGAACGTATTGCCGTTTCGAACGATCTCAAGTCGCTTGCCGGGGCGACCCTGCGAAGCACTGTCATCTTCCAGGGAACCTGCGCGATAGACGAAGCGAAGGACTCTTCCGGAGGTGTCAATCTCGGCCTGGACCGAACGCCCGGCACGGATCTGAAGCGCCTTGCGCCCGACCGGGTCCTTGCCGATGAAACGGATGAAATCACGGTCATCGCCGCCCATCCGGCTGATCAACGCGGCGATCGTGTCGCCCCGGCGAATCGCTTCACTCTGAAAGAATGAGCCGGTATTTTCGGCGAAGAACTCCGGGGCCTGCAGGGACAGTAGAACCGGCTCAGTGACGCTGACCAGCGGGGGCAATTCCACCTGCGTGAGCGGCGCGACGCCAAACGCGGTGACCGCGCCAAGAGCCCCGACCAGTGCGGTGACAGTTGCCACCTGCTTGAAGCGCGTGTTCCTGTGCATTCTGAATCGTATGAGGCCGACACGGGTGTGTCGGCTAGAATCCCGGGCTTGCCAGTCTGATACGGTTTCCGCGTCAGCTGGCGATGAATGCGCGATTCTAACCGAAAAGACATCTCTGGCAGGCAAGCAGGTATGAATGCACAAAACGGATCGACGAGCGGCGCCAAGGCGCCTCCAAGCGAGTTGGTGACCCACTCGCTGGCCGTGACCTTGCGGGGCTGCGACGAACTGCTCGTGCAGGCGGACTGGATTGACAAGCTCGCTCGCAGCGAGGCAAGCGGTAAACCGTTGCGGATCAAGCTGGGCCTGGATCCGACCGCGCCCGATCTGCACCTTGGGCATACCGTTGTCCTTAACAAGATGCGTCAGTTGCAGGATCTCGGGCATACCGTGATCTTCCTGATCGGCGACTTCACCGCAATGATTGGCGATCCGTCCGGACGCAATGCCACTCGCCCGCCGCTGACTCGCGAACAGATTGAACTGAACGCGCGGACCTACTTTGATCAGGCCAGTCTGGTGCTGGATCGGGAACGCACCGAGATCCGTTACAACTCCGAGTGGTCTGATGCGCTCGGATCGCGCGGCATGATCGAATTGGCTGCGAAATACACGCTGGCCCGGATGATGGAGCGCGATGACTTCACCAAACGCTTCAAGGGCGGGCTGCCGATCTCGGTGCACGAATTGCTTTACCCGCTGATGCAGGGTTATGACTCGGTGGCTCTGCGCAGTGATATCGAGCTCGGCGGGACTGACCAGAAGTTCAACCTGCTGGTCGGGCGCGAACTGCAGCGCGAGTACGCGCAGGAGCCACAGTGCATTCTGACGATGCCGCTGCTGGAAGGGCTTGATGGCGTCGACAAAATGTCCAAGTCCAAGGGTAATTACGTCGGCATCACCGAAGCTCCGGGCGAAATGTTCGGCAAGCTGATGTCGATTTCCGACACGCTGATGTGGCGCTACTTCGAACTGCTGTCCTGCAAGCCGATGGACAGCATCAACGCGCTGCGCATCGAATGCGAGTCCGGGCGCAATCCGCGTGATGCGAAAGTGATGCTTGCCCAGGAAATCGTTAGCCGCTTTCACTCGCCTGCGGCGGCCGAGCAGGCGCTGACTGACTTTGAAGCGCGATTCCGGCAGGGCGCGTTACCTGATGAGATGCCCGAGATGAACATTGCTGGCGCACCGCTGTCGATCGCTCAGGTACTCAAGCAGGCAGGACTTGTACCGTCCACCTCGGAGGCCATGCGTAATCTCGAACAGGGTGGAGTACGTGTCGATGGAGAACGGGTCGAGGACAAAGGTCTGAAGCTGCCTGCAGGAAGCTATGTCGTTCAGGTCGGCAAGCGCCGATTCGCCAGAGTGACGCTCGCTTGATCGCGCTGCTGCAGCGCGTTTCGCAGGCGCGTGTCGAGGTGGATGGCCAGTCGGTCGGAGAGATCGACCGGGGTTTGATGGTTCTGGTCTGTGCGCAGCGTGGTGATACCGAGCGCGAAGCCGACCAGCTGTTGAACAAGCTGCTTGCGTATCGGGTCTTTCCCGATGCTTCCGGGCGCATGAATCGATCCGTTGCTGATCTGGGCACGCAGCCTGGCGAAGAGGCAGGCGGGCTGCTGCTGGTTCCTCAGTTCACGTTGGCCGCGGACACCCGAAGCGGGACGCGTCCCAGTTTTACACCGGCAGCCCCGCCCGAGCTTGGTCGCGCGCTTTTTGATGCCTTTGTTGCGGGTGCGCGAAGCCGGCATCCGGTTGTTCAGACCGGTGTCTTCGGGGCCGACATGAAAGTGCATCTTGTCAATGATGGCCCTGTGACGTTCTGGTTGCAGGTCTCGCCGGCGCAGCCGGCTGCGACCAAGGAAAAGTGATGGCGACCGAAATCATTCTCATCCGTCATGGGGTGACTGCCTGGAACCGGGAACGCCGCTTTCAGGGGCAGATCGATATTCCGCTGGACGACGAAGGCCGATTGCAGGCGATGCAGCTTGCGAGGGCTCTGGGTTCAGAGCCGCTGGCCGCGGTCTACAGCAGTGATTTGTCGCGTGCACGGCAAACGGCAGAGCCGCTGGCTCGGGCGCTTGGGCAGAACCTGATCCTGGAAACCGGCCTGCGGGAGCGATTCTATGGCGCGTTCGAGGGGCGGACTTGGGATGAGCTGCAGCGCGATCATGCCGAGGATTTCAGCCGGTGGCGCGCGCGCGAGGTCGATTTCGAATTGCCCGGATCTGGCGAGTCGCTGCGCGTGTTGCAGGATCGCGTCGCAGTCACGTTGCGCTCCCTGGCTGAGCGACATCCGGGCGAAAAGTTGGCTGCAGTCTCCCATGGTGGTGTGCTCGATTGCGCCTACCGGATCGCGACTGGACTGGGAATTAGCGAGCCCAGGCAGCATGAGTTGCTCAATGCCAGTGTGAACCGGATCCGTTATGACGGCGGCAGTTTTCAGCTGATTTCATGGGCCGATGTGGTTCACCTGCGTGGTGCCGACGACGCAATCGAAGCAGACTGACCCGCAAGCCGCGGTGGCAGGTTAAAATCTTGACTTCCGCGTGACTGGCGAAACGGTGCGTCCGGGCTTTCAGGCCCTGGCGATCCGGGGTGAATCAACACCGTGAAGCGCGGACTTGGCCGAAGGCGTTCCCGAACTACGGGCTTCGATCGTCGGCAGCCGATCGCCTGGGCGTAGCGATTCGCGGCATCAGGCCGCAGCCAAACTACGCAAGCGAAGGAAAATCAGATGTTCGATCGAAATACCGGAATTGCTCAGGCCGACCCTGAGCTTTGGAATGCCATCCAGCTCGAAACGCGCCGCCAGGAGGAGCACATTGAGCTGATCGCGTCCGAAAACTACACCAGTCCTGCGGTGATGGCTGCGCAGGGTTCGCAGCTGACCAACAAGTATGCAGAAGGCTACCCGGGCAAGCGGTATTACGGCGGTTGCGAGTATGTTGATATTGCCGAGCAACTGGCAATCGACCGGATCAAGCAGCTGTTTGGTGCTGAGGCAGCCAACGTGCAGCCGCACTCGGGTGCTCAGGCCAATGAAGCGGTCTTCCTGGCTTTTCTCAAGCCCGGCGATACGATCATGGGCATGAGCCTTGCCGAAGGTGGGCACCTGACCCACGGGATGGCGCTGAACATGTCCGGCAAGTGGTTCAATGTAGTGTCCTACGGCCTGGATGCGAATGAAGCAATCGACTATGACCAGATGGAGCGCAAGGCTCGGGAGTCACGTCCCAAGCTGATCATTGCCGGCGCCTCGGCCTACTCGCTGCACATCGATTTCGAGCGTTTCGCTCGCATCGCCAAGGAAGTCGGTGCGATTTTCATGGTTGACATGGCGCACTATGCGGGGCTGATCGCCGCCGGGGTCTATCCGAATCCGGTGCCCCATGCCGATATCGTGACCTCCACGACCCACAAAAGCCTGCGCGGGCCCCGCGGCGGCATCATCCTGATGAAGTCGGAACATGAGAAGGCCATCAATTCGGCCATCTTCCCGGGGCTTCAGGGTGGACCGCTGATGCATGTGATTGCTGCCAAGGCGGTGGCCTTCCTAGAGGCGCTCCAGCCCGACTTCAAGGTCTACCAGCAACAGGTCGTCGCCAATGCTGCGATGCTGGCCAGGACGTTGACTGAGCGCGGTCTGCGCATCGTGTCGGGTGGTACGCAATCGCATGTGATGCTGGTCGATCTGCGCCCGAAGGGTCTGACCGGCAAACTGGCCGAGCAGGTGCTTGGTCAGGCGCATATCACCTGCAACAAGAACGCCATTCCGAATGACCCGGAAAAACCGTTTGTCACCAGCGGCGTGCGTCTCGGGTCGCCTGCCATGACCACCCGTGGTTTCGGCGAAGCCGAGGCCCAGAAGGTCGGGCATCTGATTGCCGATGTTCTGGATAATCCGCATGACGAGGCCAACATCGCTCGGGTGCGCGAGCAGGTCTCCGAACTGACTGCGCGCTTTCCGGTTTATCGTTGATCAGTCGAGGCCTGTCGCGTCGTAAACCGATGTGGCAGGCCCCAGGATGCTTCAATGCGTTGTCCCTTCTGCGATCATGAAGATACCCAGGTTGTAGACAGTCGTGAGTCCGATGACGGTGACAGCGTCCGTCGTCGTCGTCGCTGCTCGAACTGCGACAAGCGCTTCACGACCTATGAGCGGGTCGAGTTGTCTTTGCCCGCAGTCGTCAAGAAGAACGGGTCACGAGTTGAGTTCGATCGTCGCAAGTTGCGGGCCTCGTTGCAGCTTGCACTGCGTAAGCGACCCGTGGCAGCCGAGCAGGTGGATGCAACGATTCACCGGATTGAGGAAAAGCTGCTGAGCCTGGGCTTGCGTGAAATCGCCAGCGAAAAGATCGGCGAACTGGTGATGCGTGAACTCAAGCGCATCGACAAGATTGCCTACGTGCGTTTCGCGTCGGTTTATCGCAGTTTCGAGGACATCGATGAATTTGCCGAGGCGATCCGTGAAGTACGTCCCGGCAAACGGGGGCGAGTCGAGTCCAAATAGCCTGCCCCATGAGCGGATACGCTTTGAGGCGTTGGAAATCCCGATGGGCAGAAGCTGCGGACCCTGCAGCCGGGCCGACGATGATCAGCTGGCTGCAGTTCCCACGAGTTGGATCAGCGCTTGCCTGAGCCGGCACGGACCTGCGACATCGTCAGGTTCGGCGTGATGGCTTCCGGATCAACTTTCAGGTGAATCAGCGCCGGCTTGTTCTGGCTGTGTGCGAACGCAACGGCTTGATCCAGTGCCGGGCCGAACTCAGCCGTTTTTTCGACGCGCACGCCGAATCCTCCGAACGCTTCACTGAAGCGCACGAAGTCCGGGTTGGCGAGCTCACTGCCGACGATTCGGGTTGGGTATTCGCGTTCCTGGTGCATGCGGATCGTGCCGTACATGCCGTTGTCGAACAGCACGACGACGATACCGGCGCCATACTGCGCTGCAGTTGCCAGTTCCTGGCCAGTCATCAGGAAGTCGCCGTCCCCGGCGAAGCAGACGACCGTGCGATCGGGCTGCGCAATCTTGGCCGCTACCGCTGACGGAACGCCAGCGCCCATCGCGCCGGAGGTTGGCGCCAGCTGTGAGCGGGTCTGTCCCTGAGGATGCGCTGAGACCGCTGCGTAACGCCAGAAGCGGTGAGCCCAGGTTGCGAAATTGCCGGCGCCGTTGGTGACGACGGTGTCGACCGGCAGCTTGCTGCGAAGCTGCTGTACGACTTCCCACAGGTCGAGTGCCGGCGAGAGCGTCTGCATTGCGGGCGGGCGCTGCTGCCAGGCTTCGTAGTCGGCACGGGCCTGGGCGACTTGCCCGTTCCAGGCTGAACTGTCGACCCGAAGGTCTGCCAGCGCAGCCGCAATTTCGGGCATGCCCGAGTTGATCATCACGGCGGCCTGATAGACCCGGCCAAGTTCTTCCGCACCGGCATGCACATGCACCATCGTCTGGCGCGGCACCGGGATGTCAAACAGCGTGTAGCCGGATGTGGTCATCTCGCCAAGTCGTGGACCCAGGACCAGCACCAGATCGGATTCGCGCACGCGGGCAGCCAGCTTGGGGTTGATGCCGATGCCAACGTCTCCGATGTAATTCGGATGATTGTTATCGAACACATCCTGGAAGCGGAATGCGCAGGAGACCGGCAGCGCATTGGCCTCGGCAAAGCGAGTGAAATCGGCGACTGCAGCCGGCGTCCAGCCATTGCCGCCGAGAATCGCAACCGGCCTCTTGGCACTGGCCAGCAGCGTGCTGATCCGCTCCAGATCAGCCGGCGCCGGCGCAGCGCGCACCGGGGTGAAGGCAGCCGTGTCACGGACTTCCACCTGCTCGGTCAGCATGTCTTCGGGCAAAGCCAGGACCACCGGACCCGGTCGGCCACTGGTGGCAACCTGGAACGCATGCGCCATGTATTCCGGAATGCGATCGGCTCGGTCGATCTGGCCGATCCACTTGGCCATCTCTCCGAACATCCTGCGGTAATCGATTTCCTGGAATGCTTCTCGCTCGACACAGTCATTGCCGACCTGACCGACCAGCACGATCATCGGGGTGGAGTCCTGGCGTGCGGTATGGATGCCAACTGATGCGTTTGTCGCACCCGGACCCCGGGTCACCATCAGTACTCCTGGTTTACCGGTCAGTTTGGAATACGCGTCAGCCATGAAGGCCGCACCACCTTCCTGGCGGCAGATGATGAAGCGCATGTCATTCTTGTGTGAGTGCATGCCATCGAGCACATCGAGATAGCTCTCGCCCGGCACGCCGAAAACCGTGTCGACGCCATGGATTGCCAGCGCATCGACCAGAACATGGCCGCCGCTACGCTTGGCGGACGAGGCATTGCTTGAGTTCATCAGGATTCTTCCTCTTGAATTTTTTGTTGGCATGCGTGAATCAGTTCTTCAGGCGGAACGAGCCGCTGAAGCTCACTGTGACGGTGCTCTGGCCTGCGTGCATCGGGACAGCCGGTGCGGCGCTGTTCAGCGACGCAGAGACCGCCATTGTCCTTGCAAGCGGTATTGGTGGCATGGATGGTTTGTTGTAGCTGGCTTCAATCAGTTCCACTGACGAGAATCCCAGCGCCTTGGCGGCGTTGCGGGCGCGGGCATGGAAGTTCTCGGCAGCTTCCTGCATCAGGGCCTGTTCAACTTCTTTGCGCCGCGCGCTGGACAGTGCGAAGCTGATTGATCCGACGTTCATTGAGGCTGCAGCTGTCGTGGTCGCGCGAGAGACCGCTTCGATATCGGTGGACTCGACGATTACCTCTGCTCGGGTGCTCCAGCTTTGGATCTTTCCGTCACGCGAGTGGCGCGGATAGGTCCGGTAGGTGCCCGACCGAACTTTCAGTTGCGGGTCGCCCTTCAGTGCCTTGATCACGTCGGAGATTGTCGCGTTGATTTCCGACTGGATCTGCGCCGCTTTCGGGCCCTCACGCTCGATGAAGAACACGGCGATCGCACTGTCCTGATCGATTTCCCGAGAGGCCTCTGCGTCTAGCCGCAGGATCGGTGGAGCCGCAGGCTCACCACTTGCTGCCCGCACTGGCGCGGGAAGCATCGCGGCTGACAGCAGCAACATGAAGAAAAGGCTAAGTGGTCGCGAGACGTTGTTCATGGCGATACCTCAGGTCTTGCCGGTTACGGTCTGGGCAGCATTCAGTGGCCCGACATCAGGAGGGCCGGATCAGTTCTGAATGGTACTCGGTACAATCCCTTTCAAATGTTCAACGATGCGGATCACAATTTCATGGCCCGAGCGCTCGAGTTGGCGGCGCTTGGTCTTTACACGACATCGCCCAACCCGCGGGTGGGAGCGGTCATCGTCAAGGATGGTGAAATTGTCGGTGAGGGTTGGCATCGGCGAGCCGGCGAACCGCATGCCGAGATCGTTGCGCTGGCGCAGGCCGGTGGCCGGGCGCGCGGTGCAACCCTGTACGTGACACTGGAGCCGTGCAGCCATTTCGGTCGCACGCCACCCTGCGCACAGGCCTTGATCGATGCCCGGGTCGGGCGGGTGGTTGCTGCCATGGAGGACCCGAACCCGCAGGTCAACGGGCGAGGGTTGGCCATGCTGCGCGAGGCGGGGGTCGATGTGAGATGCGGTTTGCTGCAAGCTCAGGCACACGCACTGAATCCCGGGTTCATTTCAAGGATGTCCCGTGGGCTGCCTTGGGTGCGACTGAAGGTCGCGGCCAGTCTGGATGGAAAAACTGCGCTTCGGAACGGTACAAGCCAGTGGATCACTGGCGAGGCTGCGCGCACTGATGGACATGCGTGGCGAGCCAGGGCCTGCGCGCTGCTGACTGGAATCGGCACAGTGCGTGATGATGACCCCCTGCTCAATGTCCGGTTGGTTCAAACGGATCGGCAGCCGCTGAAAGTGCTGGTCGATTCCCGCCTCGAGGTTGACCTGCAGGCCAAGCTGCTTGGTTCGGGCAACGTGCTGATCGTCTGCGCGGCCGACAACCCGGGCAAGGAAACCGAATTGCGCGATCGCGGCTGCGAGATCCTCAAGCTGGCAAATCCGAGCGGTAAGGTCGACCTGCCGGCACTGATGCAGGAGCTGGCTGCGCGACAGATCAATGAAGTCCATGTCGAGGCAGGCTTCAAGCTGAATGGCTCCTTGCTGCGTGAGGCGTGCGTCGACGAGTTGCTTGTCTACATGGCGCCATCGCTGCTGGGCGATGGTATGGGCATGTTTGACCTGCCGGCGCTCGATCAGCTTGAGGCCCGGACCAGATTGCAACTGGATGCGGTGGATCGGATTGGCTCAGATATCAGGGTTCTGGCCCGGATCGAGCGCGAAGCGCCGAGCGTGCCGCCTGCGCCTGTGGGCTGAATGTAATCCGCAAGATCAGAAATCAAGCACGCAAGGAGCGCGAGATGTTCACCGGAATTGTCGCTGCGGTCGGTACGATCGAAGCGCTGGAGCAATTGGCAGATGGTTTGCGGGTCACCGTGCATGCTGGATCTCTTGATCTGTCCGATGTGCAGATTGGCGACTCAATCGCGATTCAGGGCGCTTGCATGACTGCCGTCGCGATCAATGGTCCGCGTTTCGTGGTTGAGGTGTCCAGGGAGAGCCTGAACCTGACCGTCGGGCTTGATCGGCCGGGCGAGGTGAATCTGGAGAAGGCCTTGCGCCTGGCTGACCGGCTTGGCGGTCATCTGGTCAGTGGCCATGTGGACGGGCTTGGTCAGGTTGTGCATTTCGCGCCAGTGGGCGAGTCTTGGCGGCTGGATATCCAGGTGCCGCCGTTGCTGTCCAAGTATTTTGCTTACAAGGGGTCAGCAACTGTCAATGGCACCAGTCTGACGGTCAACTCGGTTGTGGACTCCGCGCAGGGCGCTGTGATCAGCATCAACCTGATCCCGCACACGATCTCGGTCACCACCTTACGTCATTTGCGCACCGGCGACCGGGTCAATCTCGAGGTGGATTTGATTGCCCGTTATGTCGAGAGGATGCTCGCGGGGGTGCATCTGCCCGGTTGAGGGCTTGTTCCAGGTGCGGGCCCCCGTGCTGCCAGCCCTTAACAAGCGATGGACATTCAGGCGAGTGGTTTCAGGATCGCACCATCATCGCGCAGTGCCATCACATCGAGGAGGCGGGCAAGCGACTGGCGCAAGGC
>JAURMJ010000194.1 GCA_030830765.1 Quisquiliibacterium sp. | reverse complement strand
GCCAGGACTCGACCACTTCCCATATTGGCTCTCCTTTGGCCCCTTGCGCAACCGGCGCCCAGCCCGCAACCTTATAGGTCTTCTTGGCATCGATCGGCTTGCCGTTCAGACGCATGTCGGTGATCCGCTTGCCCACCTGCGCACCCGGTGTGCATGCATAGGTCAGCCCGCCGACGCGGACCATGTCCCCGCCTTGCTGGTAATACGGATCCGGGTTGAACAGGTTGTCGCAGACATCTTCGAGCACCGTCTTGATGAACTCGCCGGTCATGTTGCTGACCGTTGTATACGGATAGGTGATTGCAGTCTGATCCATCAGATTCTCGCGCGTGATCGCCTGGCCGGACAGCACTGAGGTGCCCCAGCGGAAACCAGGCGAGAACGCGATCTCGGCGCCCTTGACCTCCATCATTGCATCCAGGATCAACTGATCGAAGCTGCCATTGAAGTTGCCGCGGCGATACAGCAGACCGTCGGTGACCGCCAGCTTTTCTTCGAGTTTGGCCGTGTACGGCGCGCGGACCTTGTCGATGTAAGCCTGCATCTGCGAATCTGCCGGCAGCAGATTGGAGAACACCGGCAGCAGGCGATAGCGGAAGTCGGCTATTTTTCCACCCTTGACATCCAGGTCCAGGACCGCGAGGAACTTGCCGTTGGAACCGGCGTTGGTCACCAGCGTCTTGCCCTTGCGGTTGGAAACAATTACCGGCTGCGGCACGCCATCATGCGTATGGCCGCCCAGAATTGCATCGATGCCGGAGACGCGGCTGGCCATCTTCAGGTCAACGTCCATGCCATTGTGTGACAGCACGACGACCACCTGCGCCCCCTTGGAGCGGGCCTCGTCGACCATCTTCTGCATGCGCTCCTCTTGAATACCGAAGCTCCAATCGGGCGTCATGTAACGCGGATTGGCGATCGGCGTATACGGGAAAGCCTGGCCGATCACCGCCACCGCAACACCGTTCATCGAACGGATCTCGTACGGCTTGAAGACCGGATCCTCGAAGTCGGTGGTCTTGACGTTCTGCGCAAGAAATTCGATCTTGCCTTTGAAGTCTTTTTCGATGATCTGCTTGACCCGATCGGCACCGAGCGTGAATTCCCAGTGCGAGCTCATCATATCGACGCCGAGCAGCTTGCAGGCATCGACCATATCCTGGCCGTTTGTCCATAACGCTGTTGCTGACCCCTGCCAGGTGTCCCCGCCATCGAGCAGCAGGGCCCCGGGGCGCGATGCACGCATCCGCTTGACCAGCGTTGCCAAATGCGCAAATCCGCCGACCTTGCCGTAAGTCCGTGCAGCCTGCTCGAAATCCAGATAGGTGAACGCATGCGCCTGCGCCGAACCGGGAGTCACGCCATAGGCCTTCAACAGATGCTCACCGACCAGGTGCGGAACCTTGCCCAGTGCGCCTGCGATCCCGATGTTCACACTCGGCTCGCGAAAGTGGATCGGCGTCAATTGAGCATGGCAGTCGGTGAAATGCAGCAGGCTGACATTACCGAAACGCGGTAGGTCATACATCGCATCGCCTGCAGCCCCCGCCCCGGCGCCGTGCGTCGCACCAATGCTGGCGCAGCCGGCCAACGGCAGACCGGCCGCCGAAGCGCTGGCCAGCACCTGAAGGAATTCACGTCGATCCATCTCACCCCCCGTAAGGCGACTGGAGCTGCTCGCTCCGAGTCGATAAACGCCTATATGCGCACATGCTCATATGAAAGCGTTAAAAAACGGCCATTCTGAAACGGCCGTCGAATCGGTGCAGTCTGCGCCAGGTGCCCCCCCGACGCAAACCGCCATCCGATGGTCAGTTACTTGTTGACCGGCGAGGACGGATCAAGCAGCAACGCCATCACGTTCTTGATCTGGTTCTCGGTCAGGATCCCGGCATCACCAAACCTGGGCATCTGCGAACAGGCATTGAACGCATGCGCATTCCAGACCTTGGCCCAGGTGTATTTCAGGATGGGTTCTGAATTTCCGCGCAGCTTGCCGTAGTTATAGAGCGAAGGCCCGATGTTCCCGTAGGACAACTCCTTCTTGGTGAGCTGGTGACAGGCATAGCAGTTACCACCGCTGACCGAACCCGGCTTGTCCGAGGTCTGCATGCCTTTGCCGCTTTGTGCAGTCTTTTCGCCTTTCTTCCAGTCGCCCAGATATTTGCCATCGCTCGGGTACTTGACCCCGTTCAGCGCAGCCTTCTCGAGCTTTTCGCGCAACGGCTTGGGCAGGTCGGACTTTGCATAGTCCGAACAGGCTTTCTGCAGTTCGCTCTGGTTGAGACGATCCATACCGGCCATGCCCTTGGGCTCGAAGGAAGCCTTCAGCGCTGCAACGACCTCCTGATGGGTCGGCTCCGGAACGAACGGTGCGCAGGCAGCCACGGCAGCAACGCTGGCACCGATCAGCAGTGTCTTGATCTTGTTCATGTTTTCCCCCTAATCAGCGCTTGATCGCCGGCGAGTCCATCTTGCCGCCTTTGGCCGTCACCCCCAGGAACGTGATCAGATCGATCGAGGTTTGGGAGCCGTACTTCAGGCTGGGAAAGCGCTGCTGACGAAAGCAGTCAGCCATGCGCCATTGCATCGTTCGAACAGCGCCCTGTGAGACCCGATAAGCGGGCCAGGTCGCGAAGGCTGCCTTGGCCGGCTCGGGCTTGGTCAGATTCGGCAGGCCCTGCAAACGGATGCGCTGCCCATCGACTGCGTGGCAACTTGCACAGGAAAAATCATAGGGTCCCCCGCGGAAATAGAACAGCTTCTCGCCGCGTTTGAAGGACGCAACTTCCATCGGATGGCTTTGCGGCAGATCAATCGTGGCGCCGCGGGACTCCTCAACAGCATACGCAGTCAGCGCTTCAAGTTCGGTGGCAGGTTTGCCGCCACCGGAAAAAGGCCTCTTGACCAGATCCGCAGCCTTGAAACCCTGCAGCGTGACCATGCAGTGCACCAGCCGCGATTCAAAGTCCATCACGTTGTCGGTGTCTGCAAAATAACGTGGCAGCTTCGCATAGGCGCCCTTGAGCACCCCCGGCCCCATGCCGAAATCGCAGGCCTCCAGGCTTGCCTTCTTCGGGCCCCGCTTCTGGGTCCAAAGTGCCTCGCCCTTGGCCACAGTCAACTCGGCCGGGTTGCCATCCTGCAGCATCTGGCGATACCGCTCGATCTCCTGGATCGTTTTATCCTGGGCGTTCGCGGCCAATGGCGCAACAAGCAGGACACCTGCTGTCATGACCGCCAGCGCTACCGCAGGCATTCTTCCTTTAATCACCGACTTTTTCATCGTTTGCCCCCTCCATTTCAGTCAATAGTCGCTCGTCCGATCACGCCCCAGGGTCATACAACGCGAGGCCAGGGCGCTTCAGGATTCTTGAGCGTCGGTTCGAAGAAACCGGATTACTTGACAACAGCCTCGTCGGTCCGGGTGTCGCCCTTGTTGTCGACCCAGCTGATCGTGACTTTGTCGCCTGCCTTGGCGCCGTTAAGCTTGAGCTGCATGTAAGGATTCTTCGAAATCGCCGGACCCCAGTAGGCGACCAGCATGTTCTTGCCGTTCAGCGCAGCAGTCACCTTGCTGATGTACCAGGCCGGAACGAGCTTGCCGCTCGCGTCCTTGCGCTGTCCGGTTTCCATTTCATGCGCCATCAGTACACGCACATCAGCCATGCCGTCCTTGGCGGTGGCGCGAATTCGCATCGGATCTGCCATCTTTATCTCCACGTATTCGAAATTGATTCGGGTCTGTGTGGCTGGATCAGCCGCCACAACCACCGAGAGTGACCTTGATTTCCTTCTTGGTCATGTAGAACTTGCCGTCGGCGCGAACGATCGCATAGACGTCAGAGCTCTGGCCCATCTTGACGCGCATGTTCACCTCGGCCTGTGCACCATCCAGGATGTCATAGGCGGCAGTCAGGGCTGACGGGTTCTTCTCGATCAGCAGCGCGATGAACTGCGTGTTCGGGATGGAACTCTTGACGCCGACGGGCACCACAGCACCGTTTTCGGCAATATCGGGCGAAATGATCGCGATGTCCTTGGACTCGGCCGGCGATGCGGCACCCAGCGCCTTCATCGCCTCAGCAATGCCCTTGGCCTTGAAGGCGGCTTCGCTGACCTGTTGCGCGGCAGCCTCGGAGGCAGGCACCAGGCCGATCGCGACCAGCGCGCCGTACAGGCCCAGTCCGCCCGTGGTCTTGAGTGTCTGACGACGTGAATGGTTCATCTGAGATATCTCCTTCTGTTATACCCATTTCAAGGGCTTAAAGTCTGCTGCATCACACCGGCCCGTGATTCACCGGCACTTTTACACGAAATTCCTCGACAGCGTAAGAAATTACTGCGCACCACCGAGAATCCATTTGACGACCGACTGCAGATCCTCTGCGCTGAGCTGCGGATTACCTGGCATGGGAATACTGCCCCAGACACCCTGCCCCCCGACACGCACCTTGTTTTCCAGCTGTGCCTGAGCCTTGGCATCACCCTTGTATTTTTCGGCAATTTCCCTGAACGACGGCCCGACCAGCTTGCGGTCAGTCGCGTGACAGGCCAGGCAGTTTGCATCCTTGGCGATCTGCATCGGCGGCTTGGTCGCGGTGCCCTTGGCAACCTCAACCTTGGCACTGGCTGCCTTGGCTGCAGCCGCCTCGGCCAGCGCAGCCGGATTCTTGGAGGGGGCAGTTGTCGTATCGGCACCGCGAGTCGGTCCGACGGCGCGGTTCTGCTCGGCCAGATTGCCATGACTGCCTCGGGCAAAATCCGGCAGGCTTGATCGAATGTTCATTTCAGTCGCACAGTTCTTCATGCAATCGCTGCCCTGAACATCCGGCTTGCCCTTGACCTTCCACATTTCGGTGTAAGTCAGCTTTCCGTTGCGATTGGGCATCTTCGCCTGGACCTGAGCAATATTCTTGTCGGACAGCACAAAGCCCTCAGGAACCACCTCGGCCAGATTCAGAATGTAGGCGAGCACGGCGTAGACCTCATCGGGCTTCAATGACTTGGGTGCATTCCAGGGCATCGCACGATTGATGTAATCCCACAGCGTCGAGACCTGCGAGACCTTCATAATCGTCGTGCGCTGCGGGTAGTCAGGACGTTTCAGGTTGGCCACCCGACCGGTCTTGATATCGTCCTTGGTCGTTCCGCCTGCGATTGGCGTGAACACCTCGGTGGATTCGCCGAACACGCCGTGACAACTTGCGCACTTGGCTTCCCAGATCTCCATCCCTTTCTCGACCGAACCTGATCCGGATGGCAGGCCCTTGAAATCGGCTCGGACGTCAATGTCCCAGGCCTTGATTTCATCCGGTGTCGCGGTGCGACCGATCTGCGCCCAGGGCTTGGGAGCCGTCTCTGCCTTCTGAGGCGCAGCAATGCTCAACGAAGCGCCAAGGGCAAGGCTCGCAAGGAGCGCTGCACTCGCGATGCCACGCGTCACGCGATCAGAACACTTGGACATTGAACACCTCGCCGGTTTCAGACACTTTCCAGGACTGGATCGCGTTGTTGTGATAAATCGAGCGCGTACCGCGAACCGCCCGCAGCTGATTGATCTTGGGCTGGACATGGCCGGTTTCGTCGATTGCCCGGCTCTGGAGGACTGTCGGCGAGCCATCCCAGACCCAATCGATGTTGAAGCGGGTCAGCGCCTTTGACAGCACTGGACCGTCGATCCGGGCAGTGCGCCAGTTGCGACCGCCATCGACGGACACGTCAACACGCTTGATCTTGCCGCGACCAGACCAGGCCAGACCGCTGATGTTGTAGAAGCCTTTGTCGAGCAGCACCTGGCCGCCGGATGGGGTCGTGATGACCGACTTGACCTCCTGCACCGAGGTGAACTGGCGATGCGTACCGTCAGGCATCAGGTCCACGTAATGGATCACCTCGTCCTTTGTGTAGAACGGCTGATCTCCAACCTCGATACGACGCAGATACTTGACCCACGAGACACCCTGCACGCCCGGCACAACAAGGCGCAGCGGATACCCGTTCTCGGGCCGCAGCATTTCGCCATTCATGGCCCAGGCCACCATCACATCATCCAGGGCGGCCTCCATCGAGATGGTCCGCGTCATCGAGGAACCATCAGCTCCCTCGGCCAGCACATAGCGCCCTTTCTTGGTATCGGCCCCCACCATGTCGAGCAGCGTGGAAAGCCGCACGCCGGTGTACTCGCAGCATGACAGCATGCCGTGCGTGTATTGGACCGTCGGAACGGCAACATTGCCCCACTCCATGCCGGTGTTTGCGCCGCATTCAATGAAGTGAATTCGTGAGACCGACGGCAGACGCATCAGGTCGTCCATCGTGAAGACCCGAGGATCCTTGACCATACCCATCACCATCAGGCGATGTTTGCTCGGATCAATATCGAACCAGCCCTGATGATGGCGCTCAAAGTGCAGACCATTCGGCGTGATCATGCCGAAAAGACCTTGCAGCGGCGTGAAACTGACCGAAGCGGCCGCCACGCGGGTCAGACCCGGGCTTTCTCGACGCTGCAGGTTCTTTTCCCACACGGAAGGCATGCCATAACCACGGGCAGCGACTGGCTGTCCAAGCGATGTGGTGTGCGCCGGCAGAGTCAGAATATTCGAATCACCTTGCGCAGCACGTACCGAACCGGCAGCAGCTGCGGTTGCACCGGCCCCCATCGCGAGCGCCTTGCCCATGAAAGTACGACGGGCCTTGCGGGCCTGTGCCATCAGTTCGGGCTGCAGATTATTCTCGGGTGCCAACTGGATCCTGCCTGGCACCTTCGGTTTAGTGTCCATCACGATGTCTCCTCAATGTGTCCAAGGCGTTTTTCATGCCCCATGACAGAAAACCGTTACTAAGCAGGTCTTGATCGGGCTGCGCTTTGCTTGGTCACACCCGCCGATTCAGAGTTCAGGATCAGGCCACGGGCGATTCCGTTCAGATTTGCCTGGTTCAATTCCGCGCTGTCCAAGCCGCTGGCAATGTGCACACAGACATTCCGGCAGATATCCACCAGCACCTGGTCAGCCACCCCGTAGTAGACAAATGTGCCTTCCTTGCGACGCGACAGCACACCCGCGCGATACATCGCATTCAGATGGCGCGAAACATTCGTCTGGGTGGCTCCGGTCTCGGCCACAATCTCGCCGACCGGTCGCTCCTGCTGACAGATTGCATGCAAGATCCGGATTCTCATCGGCTCGGCAAGCAAAGAAAAATATTGGGATACCCGCTCGAACACTTGCGACAACTCGTCCATCTTTTCTCCCGGGTGCTTCATTGTGGTCTGAACCCGCTGGCCGGGATTCTATGCGCATAGACGCATATAATCAACTACTCACTGCGGAAAAATGATTCATGTCTGACCAGAACCGTGACACCCCGCCCATTCAGCGCGTCATCCATCGCCAAAGGCTGCCCGCACCAAGACGCACGTGGCTTGCAAACCGCCTGAAAGAAAGTGCGGTGGCACTGTTGATCGCTTTTTCAGCAAATGCCCCAGGCCTGTTCGCACGCCAGGCATGGGCCAGCACGACGGACTCGAGCCTGCCCAGCCCTCGCGCATTGCGCCCGCTGCTCCAGATCGCAGCCGATGAAAAGCTGCCACTGATCGTTTTTTTCAGTCTGAAAGGCTGTGCCTGGTGCGAACGGCTACGTCGCGAGCAGTTGCTCGGAATGCTTCCCGGCATCGCTGCACGGGGAATCCAACTGATTGAATTCGACATGCAGGACACCAGACATTTCGATGAGACGCCCGCACTGGTGAATGAGCGGCAAGCAGCAACAACTGCTTCGAAGACAATTCAGTCGCCTATTTCGTCATCGCAGTCGGCTGCCGCTCTGGCGCAGCAACTGAAGGTGCGCGTCGCCCCAACCGTCGTCTTTCTGGGGCCGCAAGGCGAAATCGCCGAGCGTCTTGTCGGCTACAACTCGCCGGATTTTTATTCAGCGTATCTTGATGAGCGGATTGAACAGGCGCGCGCTGCCCTGGCGAAACAGCGATGAAGTCCGCAGGCCCTTGGCCCGGACTTGGAAGAAAAACGGCAGCCGTACGCCTGCTGTCAGGCGGAAAATCCTCAGTTGTTCAGATGAATACCTGCCTTCTTGATGACAATGCCCCAGCGGGCAATCTCTGAGATTATGTACGTGTTGACCGCATCAGCAGTCATGTCCGGTGCCCGCGAGAAGCCGATCTTGATCAGACGCACACGGAACGCCTTTCTCGAGGGCACAGTTGTGCGACTGTCAGAGAAGCAAGGTTCAGTGAAGTGCGGTTGATCAGGCTGCACTCGGCACGCTTGAACAGGTGGACCCACGGCCTCAGCCAAGGAGGATTTGCATGACTCAGGATTATTTCGGCGTCGGTAACGCAAAGATCACGCGGATCGAGGAAATGCTCGATACCTCATTCAAGGCATCGCATTTCTTCCCGGACTGGCACCCCGACCACATCGCCCCTCACCTGGACTGGCTGGCGCCGCGCTACTACCGACCCGAAACCGATACGCTGGTGCTCAGCATGCACAGCTGGGTTGTCGATACCGGGCGACATCTGGTGCTGATCGATGCGTGCATCGGCAACGATAAGGACCGGTTACCGCGCGCGCACTGGCATCAGATGAACACCCCCTATCTGGAACGGATGCGTGCGGCGGGGATCGAACCTGAGCAGATCGACTTCGTGATGTGTACCCACATGCATGCGGACCATATTGGCTGGAATACTCGTCTGCAGAATGGTCTTTGGGTGCCCACGTTCCCGAATGCCCGTTACGTGTTCTCGAAAACCGAATACGAGCATTGGACCGCGAACGAATTTCCCAATCCGCTCATGCGCACAGCCTTTAACGACAGCGTGCTGCCAGTCATCGAATCGGGACGTGCACAGATCATTGAGGAGGGGGAAGACATCGATCCAGCCCTCAAAATCCGCAATGCACCCGGACACACGCCGGGCAATGTCTGCATTCACCTGGAGTCTTCGGGCAGCCGCGCAGTCTTCGCCGGCGACGTGATCCATCATCCTATGCAGGTCTGGCATCCAGACTGGCGCACGGTCGCCTGCATGGATCCGGAAACCTCGGTGAGATCACGCAGACAAATGCTTGAGCACTGTGTCGAACACAACGCGCTGCTGTTG
>JAURMJ010000193.1 GCA_030830765.1 Quisquiliibacterium sp. | reverse complement strand
CGGTGCGCCGAGGTGACAACGACCAGCACGATCTGATCGAGTGGTCTGAGTTCGCCGACACGATGAATCACCAGTGTCTGCTGGAGATCCCACCGCGAACGCGCCTCATCGCAGATTTCCTCGAGGGCCTTCTCCGTCATGCCCGGGTAATGCTCAAGCGTCATCGTCGAGACGCCGCTGCCTTCGTTCAAATCACGGACAGTCCCGATGAAACAGGCCACCGCACCGACACCGGGATCGCCAGCCCGCAGCGCATTGATTTCTGCACCGGTATCGAAGTCTTCAATCTGGACCCTGACCGGCATCTCAACCTCCGGTCACCGGTGGGAAAAATGCGACCTCATCGCCAGCCTTGATCGGAGTCGCTGCATGGGCCATCGATTGATTCACTGCAACCCGCACGGCACGCTGCGCGGCAAGCGTCTGCTGCCACGTCTCGCCGCGCTGACTGAGCCAGTCACGCAGTGACTGTGCGTCGGTGACGCCGGCCGGCAGATCAATTTCCTCGCGATCAGTGCCCAGGGCTTCGCGAAGGCTCGCAAAATAAAGAATGCGTAATTTCATGACAGCAGATCAGGGAACGGCAGGAAACGGACAATATCACCCCGCGTAATCGGATGCGACGGCAGGTTGTCGATCAGACCATCACCCCAGACCGTTGAGGTCAGCACACCGGAACTCTGGTTGGGGAACAGATCGAGGCCACCTTCGGCATTGATGCGAGCCCGCAGATACTCGCGACGACGGTCCGGACGCGGCAGATCGAAATCGGCGCGCATCGCATAGGCCTTGGGTTCGACGGCTGTCACGCCCTGCATGCGCAGAATGAAGGGCCGCACGAACAGCAGGAAGGTGACAAAACTCGAGACTGGATTGCCGGGCAGTCCGATGAACTGCGCCACCCCAGGCGCGGGCTGTCCATGTTCATCTGCAGGCCGCCCCTGCGCGGCCTCTGCTCCACCAGTCTGAGGACGGCGAACAATCCCATGAGCCAGCGGCTTGCCTGGCTTGATCGCAATCTGCCACAGATCAATCGCCCCTTCGGCCTCGACAGCCGGACGGACATGATCTTCCTCACCGACCGATACGCCGCCCGAAGTCACGATCAGATCGTTATCGGCAGCCGCTTCACGCAGGGCTTTGCGAGTGGCCTCAAGCGAGTCGGGCACGATCCCCAGATCAACCACTTCGCACCCAAGCGAACGCAGCAATGCAACCAGCACAAAACGGTTGCTGTTGTAGATTGCGCCCGGCGGCAAAGGCTGCCCCGGCATGACCAGTTCGTCACCGGTAAAGAAACAGGCGGCCCGAAGCCGCCGTCTGACTGGCAACTGCGCAAGCCCGACCGATGCAGCAAGCCCGGTGGCCTGTGGCGACAGGCGCGTGCCAGCGGGCAGGATCACGCCACCCTCGCGGATGTCTTCGCCGGCCCGACGAATCCATTCGCCGGCCTGCGGCTGGTGATTGATCGTAACGAACTCGCCATCAACCTGGGTCTGCTCCTGCATCACGACCGCATCGGCTCCGGAAGGAATCAGCGCACCGGTGAAGATGCGCGCGGCCGTGCCCGGCTGCAGCGGCTCACCGACATGACCCGCGGGAATGCGCTGGGCAACGCGTAACCGGGTTGACGCCTGAACTAGATCCGACGTGCGCAATGCGTAGCCATCCATCGACGTATTGTCCGCCGGAGGTACGTTCAGACCGGAGACCTGGTCTGCAGCCAGAACCCGTCCACAGGCTTCAAGAGTGGAGACAAGTTCGGAGCCACTGACGGGCTCCGCGCGGGACATCAGCGCAGCAAACGCTTCATCAAAGCTCAGCAATCCGGGTTTCACGCAGATTTTCCAAATAGTCGACGATGAAAGCGGTGATCGCATCCGGATCGTTCAGATCGAGCACCGGCACGGGAGTATTTACAGGAGCATCGCAGGCCACTGCAACGATATGGGGATCCTGGGTCTGCAACAACGGGTGACCGAGGCTGGTGCGATGCACCTCGAGCTTCGGGATTGCGGCGCGTTTGAAACCTTCAACCAGCACAAGATCACAGACCGAAAGATGTCCAAGCAATTCATCCAGACCCGGCTCTGATTCGTTACGCAACTCGCGCATCTGAACCCAGCGCTGTGCCGAGCTGATCAGTACCTCGGTCGCACCGGCTTCGCGGTGACGGTAGGAATCCTTGCCGGGTCGATCGATATCAAATGAATGATGCGCATGCTTGATCAGCGAGACGCGCAGCCCATGCAGCACAAGGCGCGGAATCAACTGCTCGATCAGCGTTGTCTTGCCCGATCCGGAGAAACCTGCGAAACCAAAGATCTGCATCAGGTCGGCCTTCTCAAGCAGCGCGTGAAGCGGGTGTATCGGTCAAATTACGCAGACGGTTCAGACCGATTCCGTTGATTGCCATGCTACCAGCAATGATCATTAACAGCCCGAGCAAGGCACTGGCATGGAGACGCTCGCCAAGGAAGATGGCACCAAGAAACACAGCAATGACAGGCACGAGAAAGGTACCGATCGAAGCACGCGTCGCCCCAACCTGCTGTACCAGCAGATAGTTGAGCAGCGCAGGCGTAATGGAACCGATCACAGCAAGCGCGAACAACCAGGCCACGGTATCCCAGCCGGTGCGAATCCCCCAGGGTTGTTCAATCAGCAGTGCAATCGGCAGCAGCACGAAGGTGGCAATCAGGAACATGCCGGCGGTCATCGCAATTGCATCGATATGATGCGAACGGCGCATCGCCACCACGGCCATCGCATAGGCGATCGGACCGCAGAGGGTGATCATTTCAGCGACAAGATGATCACCAATCCCTGACAACAGGCTTGGACCGATGACGGCGGTGACACCGGCCAGGCCCAGCGCCACACCGAGCAACTTGCGCGGCCCCAACGGCTCATCGTGCAGAATGAAGTGGGCGATCAGCAGCGTGAACAAGGGCATCGTTGAGTACAGGATCGCTGACATGCCGCTGGCAATGGTCTGCTGTCCGATGGCTAGTGCGGTGTAGGGCACGATGATTGCCCCGAACCCGGCCAGGACCGTCGTACCCCAGTCGGCACGTCGCTGAGGAAGTTCCCGCTCAAGAAGGTTCAGCATTGCAAACGCGACCGGAGCCGCGAACAGTACCCGCATGGCAGCCAGTGTGATCGGCGGCAGTTGCGCAATCAGGAATTTATTCATGACTGCTGAACTGGCAAAACTGGTTGCCGTGGCCAGCAAAAGCAGCCACTGTCGAAAGCTCATCAAGGACGACCGCAATGCTCGGCGACATACCGCTTGAGCAGATCGACATCCGGAGGCATCAGCGTGAAACGCTGGGCTTTGGACT
>JAURMJ010000022.1 GCA_030830765.1 Quisquiliibacterium sp. | reverse complement strand
GGCTTGGTATCCACCCCGCGCAATTCTTCTTCACCGACAGAAAACGCAACCACGGGCACATCGGTGGCCTTCAGCCCGGCATTACCAAGCTCTTTATAGAACGGCACGTTCGAGTCGCCATTGATCGTGGACACGACTGCAGTCTTCTTGCCTTCGGAGGAGAACTTCTTGATCTTGGCAATGATCGTCTGGTAATCGCTGTGCCCGAACGGGGTGTACTCCTCCATGATGTCGGCGTCGGCCACCCCTTTGGATTTGAGGAAGGCACGCAGAATCTTGTTGGTCGTGCGCGGGTAGACATAGTCAGTTCCAAGCAGCACGAAGCGCTTGGCCGAACCGCCGTCCTTGCTCATCAGATACTCAACCGCGGGAATTGCCTGCTGGTTGGGAGCGGCGCCGGTGTAGAAAACATTCTTCTCAAGTTCCTCGCCCTCGTACTGCACCGGGTAGAACAGCAACCCGTTCAGCTCCTTGAAGACTGGCAGCACCGATTTGCGAGAAACCGACGTCCAGCAGCCGAACACGACGGAAACTTTATCTTGCGTCAGCAGTTGGCGAGCCTTCTCGGCAAAAAGCGGCCAGTTGGAAGCCGGATCGACAACAACCGGTTCAAGCTTCTTGCCCATCACACCGCCCGCCTTGTTGATCTGCTCGATCGTCATCAGCGCGGTTTCTTTCAGGGCAGTCTCGGAGATCGCCATCGTGCCTGACAACGAATGGAGAATGCCGACCTTGATGGTGTCGGCTGCAAGGGCGGGTGCAGCGCTCAGGCCAGCCGCTGCGAAAGCAACTGACATCGCAGTTGCTCTGACAAAGTTACGACGTTGCATGTTTAGCCCCCTGTCGGGAAAAGTTGGAGTAGGAAGGATGACCGTGCCTTGGTGCACGACAGGTATCTAGCGAATTTCGTGCCAGTTCATACAAACAGGCTGCTTCCCCATTCGTAACGCGGACTCAGCCTGAGCGACGGATCACCCGTCCTGAGGGGATGTGACCGGTTTTCTCGCGCATTTTCCCGACCAGGTTCTGGTAATTCGCACAGACTTGGTGCAAATTGCCTCTGCATAAAACACTCTGATTACGGCCATACCTGAGTATCAGATTGGCTGCGCCACCCTCTCGCCCCATCCTGACGCATGCTCATGACATCGAAGACACCGCTTACGACTGAAGAATTCATGATCCCGGCCGCTGACCCGGATATCTCACTGTTTCTGCGCAATAAGCACCCCGTCGACCTGAATTCCTTTGAGCCTGAACGAACGCTGCTGTTCGTCCACGGTGCCACCTACCCGGCCGAAACCGCCTTCGATCTGACGCTGAACGGGTTCTCATGGATGGACTACATCGCCTCGCATGGCTACGACGTGTACCTGGTGGATGTGCGCGGATATGGCCGCTCAACCCGACCTGCACCGATGGATGCGCCAGCAGAGGAGCACCCGGCGATCGTCAGCGCCCCGGTTGCGATCAGTGATGTCGGCTGCGCGGTCGACTTTATTCGCGCACGCCGAGGCATCGACAAACTGAATCTTCTAGGCTGGTCCTGGGGTACGACGCTGATGGGCTGGTACACCGCTCAGAACAACGCCAAGGTCAACAAACTGGTGTTGTATGCACCGCAGTGGGTCGGTGATAACCGGTTGATGATCGACCCGGGCAACCCGGAAAAGCCGGTTGGGGCCTGGCGCAGCGTGACCCGCGAGCAGATGCACGAGCGCTGGGTCGCCAACGTGCCGGCTGACAAGCTCGATGGCCTGATCCCGGCCGGCTGGTTTGACACCTGGGCCGATGCCACCATGGCCACCGATCCGATCGGCTTGGCAATGAACCCGCCGCAGCTGCGCGCCCCCAACGGCGTCGTGCAGGATCGACGTGACTACTGGGCACAGGGCAGGCCGCAATACGACCCTGGCGAGATCTGCGTGCCGACGCTGCTTGTCCATGCCGAGTGGGATGTCGATCTGCCAGCCAGCATGATGCAGGGCTACTTTGCCCGACTGATCAACGCGCCGTATCGACAGATGATCGAGATCGGTGAGGGCACCCACACGATCATCATGGAACGCAATCGGCTGCTTCTGTTCAGGGCGGTGCAGCAGTTTCTGGATCAGGCGTTTGTGCCGGAGCGCTGAAGATCCATCTCGAGCCTTCAGCCCGCACACCCGGGGCGCGCCAATGCGGCAATCCAGCCACCGGTTTCAGAGCATCCCCGGCATCTGCCGGACCGAGAGGATTACGATTCGCGGGAATCCGGGGGATCAAACGAGGCCACGAGACAGGTGATGTCATCGGTTTGTTCCCCACCTCGCTCAAACGCAATGACCTGCGCCAGAACCTGCGCGGGCACCTCCTGCAGCGGCATGGTCCGCAACTGCTCCAGCAGGCTGTACAAACGCTCGACACCGAACATATTCCGGTCCGGATCAAAGGCTTCCGTCACGCCATCGGTGTACAGGAACAGTCGGTCGCCACGGTTCACCTGGATGCTCTGGTTTGTGTACGGCAGGCCCTCCATGACGGCAAGTGCAGTACCACCAGCCCGGCCAATTTCCTCAATCTCACCGTTGGCACGCAAAAGAAGCGGTGGATTGTGACCCGCATTGGCAAAACTCAACTGTCCGGTATTTAAATCAAGAACCGCATAGAACAGCGTGACGAACATCATGCGTTCGTTTTCTTCAGCCAAGAGATTGTTCAGCCTGACCAGACAATCCCCAGGGGTTTGGCTGAACTGGGCAACCGCACGAAGCAATGTGCGCGAAACGGCCATGAACAGGGCGGCTGGAATGCCCTTGCCCGATACATCCGCGATCGCCAACGCGACCCGATTCTCGTCCAGCTTGAAGAAATCATAGAAGTCGCCACCGATATCCGTGGCGGCCTGCATCGTCGCCTCGATCCGCAAGCCGCCCACACTCTCAAAAGGTCTTGGCAGAATCGCCAATTGCATCTTGCTTGCAATTTCCAACTCTCGCTGGATCGCAACAAATTGCGTCTTGACTCGTAATGCCTCACGCAACTCGTCCACCAAGCGATTGAGTTCTTCATATTGATCGCCGACCCGGGCCATCAGGGTCTGAAAGCCGACCGCTAGCACGCCAATTTCATCCTCCTGTGCAGACCGGCTTGCTGCAACAGAACTTGCATCAGCGCGCCCCGGTATAGCCATCGCGTCGCCATCCGTTGTTGACTCGATCCGGGCGAGATCTTCGAGCAGCGCCTTGCTCGCATCCGGAGCGAGTCGATCAGCGAGTGATTTGATCTGATGACGCATGAAACGGCTTTGCCGATAGCCCTGGCGGTCACGAGACCTGCGCATCAATTCGAAGTTGGACATGATCGATTCAATACGCTCAACCGTCGACGACACCGCTTGTGCACTCAATGGTGCGGGCTCCGATGACTTGTCGCCGTCGCCCGCTTTAGCCAGGCGCTGCAATCGCGACACAGGAGTCTCTAGTGCATCGACTGCGCCAACCCCCCAACGGAACAACAACGCAATGCCCAAACCGGCGAGCGCCAGAGCGCAGAGGATCTCGATCCATTCATGGACACCCAGACTCTTCTCGAGATCAAAACGCGCCAGCAAGGTTCCTATTTCGCGCCCAAAAGGATCCGTCAGTGGGATCTGGTTGAGCAGAAAGGACTGGTTCCCTTCACGGTACCCGAAAGGCTGCCGCTCATTTGATCGCCAGCGCCGGGTCAACCCTGCTTCGTCGTCCCCGACAGATTGACCGCGTAAGTCAGCCAGCGCGACGCGCACACCCAGCTTGGTCTGAACAGGCGCTAATCGCTGGTCTGCTGCATGAGCAATCACCACGAGATAGCGCGCACCTTGCGAAGAGACCATCCGATCCACAATACCGGTCAGAAATCTAAGGTCTGCCCCTTGCCAAAACCCCGGGATTGCATTGTCAGCCAGTCTTTTGAGCGTCTCCGCCTCCCGGACTCCCGCGTTGCTCCTGCGATCGAAATTGCTCGCAATCAGCGAGCCTCGTTCAGTGAAAATAGCGATTAACTCGCCGTCGCTGGCTGCGGACTGCAGCAAGCGAGGCAGTCGTTCAAAATCGCCCCGCTGCAATGTCTCTTCAACACCGCTCTGCGTGCGAACCATGTTCATTTTGCGCAGCAGCCCTGGGAGCTGGAAGCCCAGATCCGCCTGCCATACATATTTCAGTCCGCGCGCTGTTTCGCGAATCAGCTCCTGCTCAGCGACCAACCCCAAACTGTGGGCCACCAGAAGCCCAGAGCCGGTGAAAGCCAAGAGCGCAGCTGTCACGAGGGCACGCAATTGACGTGGCAAGGTCCATGTCCGCGCTGGGTCCAAATGCGCTGCCGGAGCCGGTTGCGCAGACAGTTCGCTCCACTCAAGCAAACGGCCCTGCAGCGCATCGATTTCTGCGAGTGGTCCCGGTGCAAAATGCGCTGCCCTGACCTCTGCGACGCGGGTGAGAGCCTGCCGCCTGCGCTCAGTGACCCTATCGATACGCCCGGCAATGACAGCGCTCAATCGATCGACCACCTGCCCTGTCGATCGGGCTCTGGGTGACATCAGCGTTGAGCGACCAAGCATTTCACAGGCCTTGCGCAAATCGCTCAGGGGCATCGCGATCCGCGTACGGACCAGATAGCGCAGCCCCAACGCTGCACACGCTGCTGAGGCAAGTCCGGCAAGAACCCAGAGGGCATAACCGACGAAATCCACCGCCGGTGCAGCCGCGACCACTCGCAACACTCCGACATCTTTTTGATCAGCAAGCTTGAGTCGCTTGATGAACATCGGCATCTGTCGCGAAGCGCTTTTGTCATCACTGACTGACTGCGGCGATCGCTCCGAACCTGATTGCCGATGATGACTGGCCAACAGTTTTCCGCGCTCATCAGTCAATGTAATGCTTTCAAGAATGGCATTGCCATTCACTATGTTTCTGAACCAGCTGTCGACTTCGCGCAGTTGCGCAACAGGAATTCCGAACCCGATCGCCCGTTCGAGATCGGCTGCAATCTGATTGCCAACGACTGCCACGGTCTTGGCAAGCTCCTCCCGGCCGGACTGCCTGACAATCTGTTCGGCAAACCAGGCTGCTGCGAAGACCGATGCCAGGCAGGAGACCAGCAGGATGATCGTCCAACGCCGCCAAAGCCGTTGACCCAGATCCTCAAACATCATGCGCTGGCATCCAGTTGATCGATTTCATCGACTCGCTTCTCGATGACCCGGATGCTCGCCTCGAACTGGTCAAGCTTTTCAACCGACATCGCAATCGGCTCTGGCAGCTCGCGGCCACGGCCTGCCTCTCCGGAATCAAGGTCACGCAGAACACGCAGATAGGGCCTCTCCAGAGGACGCAGCCACAACCAGCTCGCCAACGAACCCAGCAAAGAAAACGTCAACAAAATGCCCAGAAGCATCGGCCATTGCCCAGCCACAGTTTCAACCAAGCCCTCGCGCATGGTCATTCGGTAGCGCAGCAGCAAACCGCCGACCCCCTGATCAATCGCGTCAGTGACTGGGACGCACTGCCAGCCACTGTTGTCCTCACGGCCAATCCGCAGCCCGGGATCAGACTGCTGGCAATCGGCACTGAGCGGTGCCGGAAGTCGCCCTGCAAGACTTCCTTCATCCGAAGTCGACACAATGACCCCATGACGGTCAAAAAGATCAACCGAGAAAATGTCCGCATCGAGATCCTCTGCCCGGTTGAGCAGCGATTGGACGTCTGGAAACTGGGTCAGCGGGAAACCCAGCCGCAGACCAGTCTCGATTTCGGCCTTGACCTGCGCCAGATGGAAGCGGAATCGGTCGTGTTGCCTCAGCTCAAGCTGGTCAACCACCCGACCATGCCCGAACCCGATCACCAGCAGCAAAAGCACCGTCAGGGTGCCTGCAAGATACGGTGCAAACCACCAGGTCAAGGGTCGGTGAGCGGAGTTCATGATTGTGTTTTCTGAACCACTTGCACAGCGTGTAAAGACCTCACATTGACTTGGCACTCAAGACAGGTCGCTGCGTCGACACGAATTGCCGCGACCCATGCTCTGCACCTGGCCAGGGGCAACCCGGTAGCGCAGCATGCGACCACCCTGACCGAGCGCATCGCCGATCCAGCCCGAGGCAAGCAGGTGTACATGTTCGTCGATCTTGTTGAGCGGGACCATTCTGCATTCGCCCTGCTCAGGGACGGGCAGTGCTTCTGCCGGCAATGACTTGAACAGGACGAAACGCATAACCCCCGAATAGACTCGCCTGAGCGCCTCGACCTGAAACCCGCATCCCAGGAAGTTGCTCAGACTGGCCGGATTGTCCGGTGAAACGGTGGCAAAGACTCCCTGCACGCCAATCGCCAACCTACACCGAAAGTCGATCAGACGGCGCTGCAGTCGCATGCCACGCCAGTCAGGGTGCACCGAGGATCCAGCAAGTTTGTACAGCTGCAAACCAGGCTGCGTCCGACCCTCCAGGAAGCTGGCCCCGTCGTATTCATCGAGCTTGCACTGCAGGGCACCATAAGCGACGAGCAAACCGTCGGCTTCGAGTCCTGCGATCGCGCCATTGTCCTGGAGTATCCGTGCAAAATAGTCTTTGGATACGGGTCTCACGACGGACTCATCCAGTGATCGAGTCACCAGACGATGAAGCGAATCTATTGAATCGATATCGCCATCCTGAAGCATGCGTAGCTGCAATCCGGCGGGCAAGTCAATAACGGGGGACTCGCTCATGATCGTGAAGCACCCGGCACGGGCACATTAATCACCTCGGCATAATTGAGCATCTCGATTGGTGGGTAAAAACCACCAAGCGCCTTGGCCACCTGCATATTCACGATCAATGAGAATCGCTTCAGCGTGGTGATCGGAACAGCCGACGCCGGTCTGCCATCACGAAGAATCTCGAGCGCTTTTGCGCCCGCCAGATGACCAACAGAGGAATAACGGCTGATCAGACCAGCGAGCGCACCGCTTCGACGGACCGCGCGCTCGGCAGCGCCGAAGGTGGGAAGGCGATGCTCCAGGGAAGCAGGAACGACCCGATGAAGCGCATTTCCTACGAAAGTATCGGGGGGCAGATACAGCCATTGCGCGCCCTCACCAGCAATCTGGGCCACAAGATCTTCAATGCCGTCGACAACAGGACGCCCATTCGCATCCATGCGCACCGTGCGCTCGACAACCCCAAGGCCGTTTGCCGAAGCAAAGCGATGCACCTCGCTGGCAATGATCCGGGAGTTGGACTCCGCCGTGTTGTACAACAGGCCAACCTTGTCGAAATCCTTGTAGAGCCGCATTGTCCGCATCTGTATCTCGGTGGGCACGATATGCACGGCGCCCGTGATACTGCGCGATTGCCCACTCCTGCTCACTACGATTTTCGACCCCACCGGGGCTGACACCAGCGCAAAAACCACAGGGACCGATGACAAAGCGTGCCGCCGGGGAGCATCGTAGGTTCCGGTGACCGCCAAGGTAACCGATGTCCCCCAGGTGAAGATCAGATCAGGTCTGAAGGCCTGCGCCTCTTTCAGGATTGCGGGAACTTTCGTGACATCAGTCTGAACGTCCCGCACCATCAACTCCGGTCGCAGCCCGGCTTCATTCAACTGAGCTATGAAGCCTCTTTCAACATCGGTCGCCCCTCGATAGGTGATGATGAGGATACGAGGGTTATTCATCGGCGACCTCAGCTGAGCATGGCTCTGCCCTGCGCCCAACACGACTGGGGCGCTCAGACCAATCCGAATGAATTCACGACGCTTCAACTGGCATGCCCTCCACGACTCCCTGCTCGGATCAGTGATCCTCGTACCGCCAGCGAGCAATGACCAAATGCCTGGGCCGCATGACAACCATCACTGGTCGGACACCCGCTGATGGGCATTAACCACGCAAGTTACGGTCACCGCAGCTTGATCATCGCCGCATGCATTGGACCATCCTGGAACGACCCGGTCAAACAAGCGTGACACGGGCGCTCAAAGGCTAAATAACCGGGCGTGAATTACGCAGCGCGCATCGTCAAGCGCAGCGTATTCCAGCCATCCCTTCGTTGATACTCAAGCGAGTCGAGGTAGTGCCGCATCAGTCTGAGGCCGTGTCCCCCAATGGGTGCCTCCGCGACATCGGAAACTGTCGCCTCAATCTGCTGATTGGTGGGGTCGAATGCGATGCCACAGTCCTGCACCTCGAGGGTCAATTTCTCAGCGTCGCGTCGAAAAATAAGACGAATCAGCGCTGCATCCGCTTGTTGAGCGTCAGGTTCCGTTGCCGGGAAACCATAGTCAATGATGTTGGTGAGAACCTCGTCGAGGCTTAACGTGAAACCAAAAATACGCGCAGGATCAAGGCCTTCTGCTTCCAGAATCGACTCAAGCCAGCCCACTGCGCGGGTCACCTCCGGGAGATGGACCGACAGCTCCAAAACCTGCGCACCGGGATCGTTGAGCGGCAAAGGCGTCATTCGATCTCAATCCAGACGATCCGGTGGATACTCTTTGGAACGCATCCCCCGTCTCTGATCCGTTGCAACGGCCGGCATCCTGGACCCTTCAGTCGACAATCTTCAGGATTTTGTCGAAACCGCTGATCTCAAGCACTTCCCGGATCGCAGCGGAAGGACGCTTCAGCGAGATATCACCGCCCTTTCCGCGCGCACGCTTGGCTGCGACCAGCAACACGCGCAATCCAGCGCTGCTCACGTAATTGAGCCCAGTCATGTCAATGACCAGATTCGGTTGCGAATCGGTGATCGCTGCCTCCAGCGCCTGTTCATGTCCGGCAGCGCTGCCGCCATCCAATCGCCCCGTCAGGACATAAATTACCGGCTCAGACATCAGTGACACCCCTTGGAAAGAATCATCGAGATTGATCGACAGGGAAAGTGTACCTTCAGGACGGTCATATCACGCAGCCCCCGGATATAGAGGCAGCAGTTGGGTCATCCAGGCTTGTATGACGTGCCGACTGACTGCACTTGATGGTGATCTGTCACCGACGGTCCTACGAACCGGCGCGTCTTGAAAGTCTGTCGCCAAGGCTTCGCGGGCCTCTATCCGGCTTTATCCCGGGTCGATTGACTTACCCCGGTCAAAACGGGAGTCCTGGCCAAATGGAGGCAATCGCGTACCTGGGTTGCCATCGAGGCGCCGAGTCGGCACCGGGTCACACACTTTGCCGCAGTCTGGAGACCTTGCAGGTCTCTCTGAAGCATTGCGAGGGGTCATCCCAAAGAGCCAGATTTAGGAGATAATCCAGGGTTATCGTTTACTAGAAAAAGCTGCGGTACCGCCCATCCGTTGCGTTATCGCACATTCGCGTTATCGCACATTCGTTGAATCAGTTCTCACGCCGTCCGCTAAATACAGCCACAATGAGCGCAGGACCCCAAGATCAGATTCCGACAACGGGCTCGGGATCGGCGGTGATGCAGGCCATCGACGCAGTGCTTGCTCCCCTTGCCAAGCTTGCCTTGGCACAAGGCGTCTCGTATCAGAACTTGCAGGAATCCCTGAAGCAAGCTGTGCTCCAGGCTGCTTTGGCGCAAGATCCGGACGAAAAATCAAAGCGACGCGTCAGCCAGCTCAGCGTTATCACTGGCATCAACCGACCAGAAATCAAACGCCTTCTGCAACAGTCTGATTCGAAAACACGTCAGCCGCAATCCAAGGCGAGCGAGGTGTTTGCGCGCTGGATTACCAGCGACGAGTACCGCGCACCATCCGGATCGCTGAAGGCATTGCCAAGGCAGGGTCCCAAGCCGAGCTTCGAAAGCCTGGTCAGCGAAGTCACTCGTGATGTACATCCCCGCAGCATGCTGGACGAACTACTCAGACTCGGTCTGATTGAATTCGATCTGGCAACGGACGAAATCCGGCTGACACGGACGGCATTCGTGCCAAGCGGCGACCAGAGCAGCATGATCAGCATCCTCGCAGACAACGTTGGCGACCACCTGACCGCAGCCGTTGAAAATTTGCTTGCTGGCGGAAACCGGCATTTTGAACAAGCCGTTTTTGCCGACGGCTTGACAGACAGTTCAATTACTCAAATTCAACAGGCGATCGGTCCGCTCTGGCAACGTGTGCTTGATTCAACGATCCCGCAGCTCCAGGCACTCGTCACGAAAGACGAAGCCAATCCCGCTGAGGCAAGCCACCGCGTGCGAATCGGACTCTATTTCTATAATGACGGAAGCGGTTCTGCCCCGGAACAAATCACGCCACAACCTGGCATCCCCAGACGGCTGAGCAAACGCCGATAGTGGTCATCCCTGATGAAACAATTATTCGAGGTCAGTTCCTTGTCTAGCTTTCGAATCTTCCTGGTGACATGCCTCACCCTTCTTGTCGGAAGCTGTGGCGGCGTGGGGGTCGGCGGCACCGGAAGTTACGCATATGGTCCCATCACGGCGCTCGGATCGATCTTCGTGCAGGGAGTCAGATACGAATGTGACAGCGCAATCATTCAAAACGACTTTGGTGATCCCCAGTCGTGTGCCGACCTGGCGGTGGGGAGCATCGTTCGATTAACCTCAGGTCCCATTGTCGATTCTTCTAATGGCGGCAATTCTGCAGTTGCCGATCGCGTGATCGTCGACACAGCCCTTCTGGGCCCCGTCAGCTCGGTTGATCCGATCCAACAGCAGCTGATCGTTTTAAATCAGCAGGTCCGCCTTGACCAGAATACCGTCCTTGCGCAGAGCATGACGGAGGGACTCGCCGGACTGCAACCCGGGCAAGTCGTCGAAATCTCTGGTTTTTATGATCGCAAAACACAGAGTTATCTCGCGACCCGCATTGACCCCCGGTCGGGCGCCACGCGCTGGATGATTCACGGTCCTCTCGACTCCATCGACCCCGACAACAAGACCATCACCATTGGTAATGCGCGTATCAGTTACGCAATCGCGAGAGACGTCCCGGAGGATCTGCCCAAAGCCGTCGCAGAGAGGCGTATGACGCGTCTTTCGCTTGCGGTAACAACCGCTGAAAATCCGGATTTTTCTGCGAACACGTTTGCGCAGGCCATGTCCATCATCGACAGTCGTGACGCGCGCGTGGGTGGCATTGTCACTGACGTTCGCACGCCAACAGATTTTTCGATCAATGACGTGCGTATCGATGCAAGTGACGCAGCCATTCAAGGCTCAGCGCGCCTGGCCATCGGCGCTCGCGCTTCGGCGCGCGGCGTTGCAGCAGGCGGCGTGCTCAAGGCAAATGCTGTCCTGATTCCGCTCCAGGAAGAGTTTCAAGCGAGCAAGGCATTTGACGGGGTGATTGAGGTCCTGGACCCAGCCACCAAGACCGTGACAGTCAACGGTACGCAGATTTGGCTGGGCCGACCTGTACCAGAGGGGCTGCTCATCAAGCCTGTTGACGCCACACTCGACCAGTTGTCACTCGGAATGCCGGTACGAATATTGGCCACCTGGGTGGCACAAGCCAATCGCTACGAGGCCACCCTGATCAACCTCGAGTAGCTGCCTCATTGGTGATGCAAGGTCGCGTCTTGTCGCACTTCAGCATGAAGGTGCGATACTCGCGCAGTGTGCTTTTCGAACCGGCCGGCTATCGGCGAATTTCGGAGGTTTAATGCGCGATCTCCTTTGGGGCAGATACACCGTCTTTCTATTTTCGTGCATTGGCGCAATGCTGACGCTGACGGGAGCGCTGATCGGCTGGTGGTCGATTCTCTGGGCCATCCCTACAACAGGTCTGGCGGTGCTCGGCGTTTATGACTACAACCAGCAGTCCCGCACCCTGCTCGGGAACTACCCACTGCTGGGGCGTTTTCGCTTTTTCTTCGAGTTGATTCGCCCCGAACTGCGCCAATATTTCTGGGAATCAGACAGCGAGGAACTGCCCTACTCCCGCAACCAGCGCGCCATGGTTTACCAGCGGGCAAAAGAAATCCTTGCGGTGCGACCATTCGGCTCGATCGAATCCATGGATGAGCGTGGATTTTCCTGGCTCAACCATTCCATGCAGCCGACGCAAATCAAAGACAGCAATTTCCGGGTGCTGGTGGGCGAAGGCCCGCAGGCCTATTCAATCTCTGTGCTGAATATCTCCGGTACTTCCTTCGGCGCGCTCTCGCCCAACGCGATTCAAGCGCTCAATACCGGCGCACGCCTTGGTGGATTTGCCCACAATACGGGCGAAGGATCCTTGTCGAAATATCACGAATCGGGCGGCGGAGACACGATCTGGCAGATCTCAACGGCTTACTTTGGATGCCGAACGGCACAGGGGCGATTTGACCCGGAGGCCTTTCGCCGCAGGGCGACGCTTCCCCAGGTCAAGATGATAGAAATCAAGCTGAGCCAGGGCGCCAAGCCTGGCCATGGGGGCATGCTGCTCGGGGCGAAGGTCTCCAAGGAAATCGCTGAAGCTCGAGGTGTCGAAATCGGCAAGGACTGCCTCTCTCCGCCCTTTCACACCGAATTCTCAACCCCGCTTGAACTGCTCGATTTTGTCCAACGCCTTCGAGAGCTTTCAGGCGGAAAACCAGTGGGCATCAAATTGTGCATTGGCCATCCGTGGGAGTTTCTCTCCATTGTGAAGGCCATGCTGCACACCGGACAACGAATCGACTTCATCACGGTCGATGGCGCGGAAGGCGGCACTGGCGCTGCTCCCGTCGAATTCACCGACCATATCGGATCCCCACTGAAAGATGCACTCGTCTTCGTCGATAATGCGCTGAGAGGGGCTGGACTGCGTCACCGTATCCGGATTGCAGCCTCTGGCAAGATTGTCAGTGCCTTCGATATCCTGAAAACCTGTGCTTTGGGCGCGGACTGGGTCAACATGGCACGCCCCTTCATGTTTGCGCTGGGATGCGTACAGGCGCGCGACTGCGCTTCAAATCGGTGCCCAACCGGTATCGCAACCATGGACCCCAAGCGGTATCGGGTGCTCAATATTGAAGACCGCTCCAACCGGGTCTTCAACTTTCATAAGAACACGGTTCATGCGGTGGCCGAAATGCTGGAGGCTACCGGATTGACGCATCCTGGTCAGATGACCCGCCGTCACATCGTCTCTCGTAGCGCAGATGGGGAGATCCACCTCGAGGACCGAATCCACCCGACGGTTCGCGAAGGCGCCCTGCTGGATGGATTGTCAACCGGGGATGAAAGCATCGATACGTTCTGGAGTCAGGTCAATGGGTCCAGCTTCAACCTCAAAAACCAGATGACTGCCTGAAACGTGGCACTGCCACCCGGATCAGGGCGACTTGCCTTCGCTGGCAGACTACAACAACCCCCAGCAAACCTGGGCGATCATGGAAGGCTGTGCCTACCCGCCGCGCTGCTGACCGAAGCAAACAGAGTCCGGTCAGTGTTCACGATGCAGACGCGCTGCTCAGCCTGATTTCTGGATGATGCTCTTGAGAGTGTCGCTGAGCGTCTTCATCATTTGCGACTGCAAGTCAGTGGTCAAAGTCCACTGGGTCATGCTTTGTTGCAATTCAAGCAATTGAATCGTGGACACGTTCTCGCCAGCGGCTTCCAACTCGGCCACTTTGGCAGCCATAGCATTTTCCTGGGTCACTACCACATTGTTCAGGTAGCCACCCAAGTTCGCAATCGTCAGTGAACTTGCCATCAAATTTCTCCGCAACAATATGTTGAGACTAAACGCGATTTATTCATGTTCAAGCGCCTCTGTCAATCATCCTCAGTTTGCGGGAGGCTGATCAGTC
>JAURMJ010000192.1 GCA_030830765.1 Quisquiliibacterium sp. | reverse complement strand
GATTGATCGGCCGATCCGCTCGGGTCAGCAAGTCTATGCGCGCGACACCGATCTGATCATCATCGGCCCGGTTTCCCCCGGAGCCGAGGTCATCGCGGATGGCAATGTCCATGTCTACGGTTCCCTTCAGGGCAGGGCCATCGCCGGGGCGCGCGGACGGCGCGACGCGAAGATCTTTGCCAGAGACCTGTCGGCAGAACTGGTGGCCGTAGCTGGCGTCTACCGGACGTTCGAGGACGGTGTGCCGGCCGGGGACCGAGGGCGACCGGTCTGCATTCTTCTTGATGGAGAGACCGACCGTCTTGCCATCAAGGCAATCTGATCCACTGCAAAAGATTCAACTGACGGAAGAAATCGATGAGTGAAGTGATCGTAGTGACCTCAGGCAAAGGCGGCGTCGGCAAGACGACCACATCGGCCAATCTGGCGGCCGGCCTTGCGTTACGTGGCAAGAAGGTCGTTGTGATCGATTTTGACGTTGGTCTGCGCAACCTGGATCTGGTGATGGGCTGCGAGCGTCGTGTGGTCTACGACTTCGTCAATGTGATTCACGGCGAGGCATCGCTCAAGCAGGCGCTGATCCGCGATAAGCACGCCGAGAACCTGCATATCCTGGCCGCCTCCCAGACCCGGGACAAGAATGCACTCAACGAAGAAGGTGTCGGGCGGGTCATCGAAGAGCTCAAGCAGATGGGCTTTGATTACATCATCTGCGATTCGCCGGCCGGTATCGAAACCGGGGCGATCATGGCGCTGACTTTTGCCGACCACGCGATCGTCGTGGTGAACCCGGAGGTGTCTTCCGTGCGGGATTCCGACCGGATCATCGGCATTATCCAGTCGCGCTCCAAGCGGGCGCGCGAGGGCGGTGAGCCGGTCAGCGAGCAGTTGCTGATCACTCGCTATTCGCCACGCCGGGTCCGCGATGGCGAAATGCTGTCGCATGGTGACATTCTGGATATCCTGAAAATCCCGCTGATTGGTGTGATCCCCGAATCGCAGAAGGTGCTCGAGTCCTCGAATTCGGGTGTGCCGGCAGTGCATGAAGGTGAGACCGAAGTCGCGCAGGCCTATTTCGACGCGATCGACCGTTTCCTGGGCAAGGAGGTCCCTTTGCGCTTTGTCGACGAAAAGGATCAGGGTTTCCTCAAACGCCTGCTGGGCAGTTTCACTGGCAAGAGCGCTTAAGGAGCCACGATGTCACTGATCGATCTGATTTTCGGGCGTAAGCCCAAGTCCGCGTCGTTGGCCAAGGAACGACTGCAGGTTGTTATTGCGCGCGAGGGCAGCCGAAGTTCCAATCCGGAGCTGGTCCAGCAGATCAAGCAGGCCGTGATTGAGGCGGTCTCGCGTTTCGTACCGATTGCACCCGAAGACATCAACATCGAGCTCGACAGCGAGCGGGATATGGAAGTGCTTTCGGTCAGCGTCGCCCTGCATGATCGTGCGGCTGGTGGAACGAGTCGTAACTGATTGATTCGATCCTGATCGGTTGAGCAAGGCCCGGGCCTTCATCGCTAAGGCTTGGGTCTTCCTTGCAATAAGGTGATGATCCGGTCGACGCGCTGACTTCCCGCTTGGGTCGCGTCTCGAAGTTCGGCTCGATTCAGATTCGCGACTGGTTTGCGGTTACTGGCGAGTCGGTATCGCACTGGCTTCGGCCAGTGCGACAGCCTCACGCGCCAATGCACCGATTGCCTCCCAGTGACGCTCACGCAGCGCCTGGGCAGGCACCATCCAAGATCCGCCGATCGCAAACACGTTCGGCATGGCCAGATAGGCAGGTGCCTTGCCGGCATCAATGCCGCCGGTCGGACAAAACCGAATCTGCGAGAACGGGCTGGCCAATGCCCTGAGCATGCTGGGGCCACCGCTCTGTTCAGCCGGGAACAGTTTGAGCCAGCGACAGCCGGCCTCGGCCGCGCGCATGACTTCGGATGGCGTCATGACCCCAGGGACGTATTCAAGACCTGCTTGGGCGGCGGCGCTGACCACGCGCTCGGAAAAGCCCGGCGCGAGCGCAAAGCGTGCGCCAGCTGCCTGCACCGCATCGATCTCCTCGACCCGGGTCAGCGTTCCGGCCCCCAGGTTTAATTCCGGCATCTCGCCTGCAATGCGACGGATGCTCTCGATGGCAGCCGGCGTGCGCAGCGTGATTTCCAGCGTTGTCAGACCCGCCTCGAACAGCGTGCGCGCCAGCGGCAGCGCATCGTCGGCATCGTCGATGACGATGACAGGAATGATTCGGGTCCTCAGTTGTTCAATGAATTGCATCGGCGGTGTTCGAATTTACGGCGATCAGGTGCGCTTGATCGAGCAGCTCGATCGCATCCGACTGGTCTGGCAGTCGGATGCAGGTCCGATCGGGGGCTGATCATCAACCGGCAGGATGGTCAGCTGGCTGCGAATTCGCGCAGCAGTTTGCCTGCCAGCGGAGCCTGGGTCAGCAGGCCGGATTCGTCTGCAACCAGCTGTCCGTTGACCCAGACGCCCCGCACACCCTGTCCGAAGGCCACAAGGCGTGTTGCGCCGGCAGGCAGGTCGAAGCGACGTTCATTTCTTCCACGTCCGACGCTTGCGGGGTCGAACAGCAGCAGATCGGCCGCCAGACCCTCGCGCAGCAGGCCGCGATCGGTGATCCCGAAGATTTCAGCCTGTTGTCCGGTCAGCTTGCGGACTGCCTGTTCAAGGGGCAGCGCACGCTGCTCGCGGACCCAATAGCCGAGCACATGCAGCCCGAAAGCCGCATCGCAAAGGAAGGTCAGGTGCGCGCCGGCATCGGACAGTGATACGTGCGTATCGGGGTCGGCGACCAGTCTGCCGACTGCCTGCGGGTCGGTATTGCGCAACTGGCCGACGAACCAGGTCTGCAGATCTTCGCTCAGTGCGAAATCCAGCATCCAGTCCAACGGGTGCTGTCCGTCCTGGGCCGCAAGCTCGGCGAGTGATCTGCCTTCCAGCGAGATGTTGTCCGGATTGCTGACCTGCGCAACCTTCATCAGTTCCCATTCGCCGTTGAACAGGCCGCGTCCCTGCTGGGCCGACAGATCGCGCTTGACCGCTTCACGGAAGGCTGCATCCGAGAAGAGTTCGCGCAGCGTCTGTGGCGCGGCGCTGATCGCCGAGCGCCAGGCTGGGATGCTCTCGAAGACATAGGCCGACTTCAGCGTGAAATCCATTGTCAGCGGGCAGGCAGAGACCTGCGCGATCAGCTCGCGTCCGCGGGCGCGCGCAGCGCTGATTGCTGCCAGTTCATTGAAGACCGCATCCGGTGCCTGGTTGTTGTGCATCAGTGCCGCAATCAGTACCGGGCGGCCACTCTCGGCAGCAATCTCCTCCAGAAACGGCAGCGTAGTCGTGCGACCCTTGGTCAGCATGAACAGGCCGCGGCCGGACTCCCCCATCGCTGCGGTCAGCGCCTTCATTTCGCGGTCGTCGGCCAGTCGCGACGGCATCGGGATACCGCCCCAGCCATTGTGTGGCTCATTGGTGGATGTGGCGAATCCGACGGTACCGCGTGCCATGGCCTCACGTACAAGGTCGGCCATCTGGCGGATCTCATCGTCGGTGGCTGCGCGCTGATGGCTGGCCTCACCCATCACGTAAGTTCGGATTGCTGAATGTCCGGCAAAGGCCGCGACGTTCAGCCCGAGCCCGTTGCGCTCGAGCATGTCCAGATATTCGGGGATGCTTTCAAAGTCCCAGCAGATACCCTCACGCAGCGCGTCCAGCGACATGCCTTCAACCTGCGTCAGGTTGCGCATTGTCAGATCGCGATCAGCAGGGCGGCACGGCGCAATGGTGAAGCCGCAGTTGCCGATGACCGTGGTGGTCACTCCGACGCGCGGCGACGGATCGGCGAACGGGTCCCAGGTCAGCTGGGCGTCATAGTGTGTATGTCCGTCGATGATGCCCGGCATCAGGGCCAGTCCGGTGCCATTAATCTCGCGCTGTCCTGCCGGCAGATTGTCGCCGATGGCAGCGACGATGCCGTCCTTGACGGCCAGGCTGGAGACATGCCCCGGGGCGCCGCTTCCGTCGAGCAGCAGCACATCGCGAATTACCAGATCGAACATTCACCACTCCTGTTGCCGGTCATCAAGGAGCTTCGATGATGACCGACCAGGCGATATCGTTACGATTCGATTTCTACCAGGCGGTTTGATCCGGTGAGCGGTCAGAACAGCAGACCTGGTAACCAGAGCGACAGCTGCGGCACATAAGTGACGATGACCAGGAAGACCAGCAGCACCGACAGCCAAGGCAGTGCTGCCCGCACGACCTGGAAGATCGACATTCCGGTGATTCCGGATGTGACGAACAGATTCAGGCCCACGGGCGGTGTGACCATGCCGATTTCCAGATTCACGGTCATGATGATGCCGAGATGGATCGGGTCGATGCCCAGTTCGGTCGCAATCGGGAACAGGATCGGCGCAAGGATCAGGATGATGCCGGTCGGTTCCATGAAGTTGCCGGCGATCAGCAGCAGGATGTTGACAACAATCAGGAACTGCCACGGCTCCATTCCCATCGCGACGATCTGTTCGGTGATCATCTGTGGGATGCGCTCGGTGGTGAGCACATGAGCGAACAGCAGGGCGTTCGCGACAATGAACATCAGCATCACCGTCACGCGGCCTGCCTCAATCAGCACCTCGGGCACCTTGCGCAACCCGATGTCGCGATAGATAAACACCGCAACGACGAACGCATAGACTGCGGCCACCGAGGCGGCCTCCGTCGGGGTGAAGATTCCCCCGTAGATTCCGCCGAGAATGATGAAGAGCAGCAACAGCCCCCAGATCGAGTCACGACCTGCGGCCAGGACTTCCTGCATGGATGCGCGCGGCTGGCGCGGAATGTTCAGATGTCGGGCGCGGAAGTAGATCGCGACCATCAGCATCAGACCCAGGATGATGCCCGGAATCACACCGGCCATGAACAGCTTGCCGACCGAAGTCTCGGTGGCTGCCGCATAGACGACCATGACAATTGATGGCGGGATCAGGATGCCGAGCGTGCCGGCATTACAAATGACGCCGGCTGCGAATTCTTTTGTATAGCCGTTGCGAACCATGCCGGCGATCACGATCGAACCGACTGCGACCACCGTGGCTGGAGATGAGCCTGAAACTGCGGCAAACAGCATGCAGGCCATCACCGAGGCCATGGCCAGACCGCCGCGCAGGTGACCGATGCAGGCGTTGGCGAAGCGGATCATGCGCTTGGCAACCCCACCGGTCGTCATGAAGGCGCCGGAGAGAATGAAGAATGGAATCGCAAGCAGCGTGAAATGTTCGGACGTTTCGAACAGTTTCAGCGACAGCGACGCGATTGAGTCCTGTCCGAAGAGCAGGATGGTCAGCAGTGAAGACAGGCCAAGTGCGATCGCGATCGGCATTCCAAGCAACATGAATGCAAACAGCAGCACGAAGAGGATGACGGAGTTCATTTGCGCTCATCCTCGTTAGCAGCCCGGGGGGTACCGACGGCGCGCAGAGCGTCCGCCGCCTCGTCGGCTAGTTTGAGCCCTGCATCCCGACCTGAAACAATGCGCCAGAACTGCTCCGCGAAGCGGATGACCAGCAGACCAAAGCCGAGCGGCATGACAGCGCGCGGAACCCATTGCGGGATTGGTACATCCTGCGCCTCGATACCAAGCGTGTACATCTTGTCGACGTACTCCCAGCCTCCGATGAACAGAATCACCGAATAGACAATGCACAGGAGCGCCGCCACTGCACCGCAGGCCTTGGCGGTTTTCGGTCCGAGGACCTTGACCAGTGCGTCGACTCCGATGTGAGAGCCGACGCGGACTCCGTAGGCCATTCCGAGAAAGATGAGCCAGGCGAAGAGGAAAGTCGCCATCTCAAGCGCCCAGCCGAAGCTGTAGGCGAACACGTAACGCGCAACAACCTGCGCGAACGTGATGATCGTCATGAGCGCCATCAGAAGGGCGATCAACCCTTCCTCGAGCCTGTGAACCCAACGCATTCGGAATGCCTTCTACGGAGTCTTGCCGATTACATGCCGGCTTTCTGGGCCGCGTCGATCAGGTCCTTGCCGATGCCCGGCGCGAACTTGTCCCACACAGGCGCCATGGCCTTCTTCCAGGCCGCGATGTCATCCTTGCTCAAGGTCACGATCTTGGTCTTGCCCGAGGCTTCGACATTCTTGCGCGCCTTGTTGTTCAGGTCGCTGGCCACACCGTTGCCGTAGGCAGTCGCCTCATCCATTGCTTCAGAGAGACCTTTGCGGATGTCGGCGGGCAGTTTGTCCCACCACTTGGCGTTGGTCACGACCATTTAGTCAACGACGCCGTGATTGGTTTCAGCGATGGTCTTCTGAACCTCGAAGAACTTCTGCGAGTAAATGTTGGACCAGGTGTTTTCCTGTCCGTCGACAACGCCAGTCTGCAGCGCCTGGTAGACCTCCTTGAAGGCCATCTTCTGCGGGTTGGCACCGACCGCACGGAACTGCGCCTCAAGGACGTCGGACGACTGGATCCGGAACTTCAGGCCTTTGACATCCTCAGGCCGCTTGAGCTGATCCTGATTGGTCGACAGGTGCTTCATGCCGTTGTGCCAGTAGGCCAGCCCCTGAATGCCTTTGGAGCGCATCGCGCCGAGCAGTTCCTTGCCGACCGGGCCCTGCTGGAACTTGTCGAGGACTTCGACCGACGGGAACATGAACGGCAGGTCAAAGACCTGCAGTTTCTTGGTAAAACGGTCGAATTTTGAAAGCGAGGGTGCAATGAACTGCACATCTCCGAGCAGCAGCGCTTCGACTTCCTTGCCGTCGCCGAACAGCTGCGAGCTCGGGAAGACCTGAACTTCGACCTTGCCGGGCAGCTTCTTCTCCGCCAGTTCCTTAAATTTGAGTGCAGCCTGGCCCTTCGGGGTCTTGTCTGTGACGACGTGGCTGAATTTGATGACCATCGGGGCCGCCGATGCGGCACCTGAAAGGGCGATCAGCGCCGACGCGACCAGGGCGTAGCCGATACGTAGTTTCATGGGAGTCTCCTCGCGGATTGGTTGTTGTCAAAGGCTGGAGGTTTCACCAGCCGAAAAGTTCGCCAGATTAACGATTGCGGCTGACAAGTGTCAACCAAGCCCCAGCAATCTTGAAGGTTGCTCAGGCCAAGCCCTCTTAGAGAATGCGGCTCTTGTGACCCGCCCAGTACTTTTCGCGCAATGGTTTTTTATAAAGTTTGCCGGTCGGCAGGCGCGGAAGCTGATCGCTGAAGTCAATGCTGCGCGGGCATTTGAGTCTGGCCAGATGCTGTTGACAGAACGCGATCAGTTCCTGCTCCAGTTCGGGGCCTGCGGCAACTCCCGGCATCGGCTGGATCACGGCCTTGACCTCTTCGCCCATATCCTCATTGGGGACACCGAAGACGGCCGCGTCGGCCACCTTCGGGTGGGTAATCAGCAGATTTTCGCATTCCTGGGGATAGATGTTCACGCCACCCGAAATGATCATGAAGGTTGAGCGGTCGGTCAGGTAGAGGAAACCGTCGTCGTCAACATAGCCGACGTCGCCGACCGTGCTCATTGAGCCGTCTGCCGAGCGGGCTTCCTGCGTCCGCTGCGGATCGTTGAAGTATTCGAAGGGACTGGCTGTCTTGAACCAGATCTCGCCCGGTGTGCCTTTGGGCAGGGGCTGCATGTTTTCGTCGAGAATGTGCAGGTCGCCGAACAGCACGCGGCCGACACTGCCGCGGTGCGCAAGCCATTCCTGCGTGTTGCAGGCCGTGAAGCCCAGACCCTCGGTGGCGCCGTAGTACTCGTGAATGATCGGACCCCACCAGGCGATCATCTGTTCCTTGACCTGAGCCGGGCAGGGCGCGGCTGCGTGGATCGCAATCTCCAGCGATGACAGGTCGTGACGATTGCGAACCTGCTCGTGCAGCTTGAGCATGCGGCTGAACATGGTTGGCACCAGCTGCGTGTGTGAAACCCGGTATTTTTCGATCAGCGACAGGTACTGCTCCGGGTCGAAATGCTCCATCACGATCACGGTGCCGCCGGCGCGCAGGGTCAGTGAAACTGCGGCCTGTGGAGCTGAGTGATACAAGGGGGCGGGGGACAGATAAATCATGTCCGCGCGGTATTGCCAGAGCTTGGTCAGAAAATCGAACAGCGGCAGCATTGTGGACGGGGGATCGTCCGGCAGCGGGCGCAAGATGCCTTTGGGTCGGCCGGTGGTGCCCGACGAGTAGAGCATCGGCGTCCCGAGGCGTTCATCGGCAATTGGGGTTGCCGGGAATGCCTGCATGGCCTGCGCATAGTCCTGATACGGGGCGGCGTCTGCACCGCCATCGACAATCAGGCACCTAGTTACGTTCGGGCACTGGGCCAAGGCGGCTCGCGCTACCTCCAGGCGTGACCGGGAGGTGATCAGCAGTTTCGATTCACTGTTCTGGAGAATGTAGGCCAGCTCATCGGCGGTCAGAAACGAATTGACGCAGGTGTAGTACAGGCCCGCACGTTCCCCGGCTGCACAGCACTCCAGGTAACGCGCATTGTTTTCCATGAAGATTGAGTAGTGATCAAGTCGTGCAAGCCCCTGGGCACGCAGGTAATGAGCCAGTCGGTTTGCGCGTTCTTCGAACTGCGCATATGTGACGGTTTCTGCGGTGGACGCCATGATGAAGGCAGGCCGGTCCGGGTGCTCAACAGCATGTTTGCCTGGATACATTCAACTTCTCCGTTTAAACAGCGCGGGTCGCTGGTCGCTGGTTGTTATTTGTTGGTCCGCGGCGCTCCGGATCTGCCGGGGGCCTCGCCCGGTTCGCATCGACCGACGAATCGAGCGACAATTCGGGCAGCGCTGCGCCCCCGCAAGGGCCGCTTCTTGTCTTTCGGCAGCATAGCTTCATCCATAAAAAATGGCTTCAGATTTTTCCGTCCGACTGCAATACCTGACGCCCAAGCGCGCATTGACCGTGTTCGGGGGAGTCGTTGCGTCTGCCCGTGCAGGCTGGGTGACACAGGCGATCATCCGCCGATTTGTGCGGCGCTACGATGTGAACATGTCGGAGGCTGCGGCCTCGCGGCTTGAGAGCTTTGCGACCTTTAATGAGTTTTTCACGCGCGCATTGCGTGAAGGGGTTCGTCCGCTGGCCGATGCGGCCTGGCTGTGTCCGGTTGATGGCGCAATCAGCCAGTTCGGTCGAATTGAGGGCGATCAGGTTTTTCAGGCAAAGGGCCACAACTATTCGAGCCTGGCTTTGCTCGGCGGCGACCCGGCGCTTGCCACGCAATTCGAGAACGGCCATTTCGCGACCTTGTACTTGAGCCCGCGCGACTATCACCGGATTCACATGCCCTGTGACGCGACCCTTGTGCGCATGATTCACGTGCCTGGCGATCTGTTTTCGGTGAATCCGGCAACCGCCCAGGGCGTGCCGGGATTGTTTGCGCGGAACGAACGGGTGATCTGTCAGTTTGAATCGGCGCAAGGGCCCTTCGCGATGGTGTTGGTCGGCGCAACGATTGTCGGCAGTATCGCCACCGTCTGGCACGGAGTGGTTACGCCGCCGCGCAGTGACGAACCGCGTGAGTGGCGCTATGAGCCGGGCGAAGTCCGTCTGGCGCGGGGGGCCGAGATGGGGCGCTTTATGCTGGGGTCGACGGTTGTGATGCTGTTCGGAGCCGATGCGATCGCGTTCAATCCGCAGTGGGCGCCGGTCGGGTCGATCCGGGTCGGCGAGGCGATGGGCGGTTTGCCGGGTGCGACGTCGGTCGAGACGTTGGACACCTCGTCCGGAAACACTGAACCTGACGCCGCGTCCGGATCGGTTGCTGGATCGGACTGAAGACACCCATCCGGCCATCGGGCCGATCCCCTGGATGAAACAGCCAGCGTGCCTTGCAGACTGGTCGCGCCGATCCCCGTGTAGGCTGACGCTTTTATCAGAACAAAGCGCAGGGGGAATCATGGGACAGCTGGATGGCAATGTTGCCTGGGTGACCGGAGCCGGATCCGGCATCGGAGAGGCAATCGCAAAGCGGCTTGCACAGATGGGGGCGACAGTCATTTTGAGCGGTCGCCGCAAGGAGCCGCTGGATGCCGTGGCAGGACAGATCAAGTCCGAGGGCGGCCATGCCTGGGTCCGGACCGGTGATCTGTCGCGTGCTGCGACGGCTGAGCGCATTGTGCAGGCGATCGAGAAGCGTTACGGCCGCCTTGATATGGTCGTCAACAATGCCGGTCTGAATGTGCTGGAACGCAGCTGGTCCCAGCTTAAACCCGAGGGGGTTGACTCGGTGATCGGCGCCAACCTCTCCAGTGCCTTCTATTGTGCGCTGGCTGCCCTACCCATCATGCGTCGGCAGCGTCAGGGGCTGCTGATCCATACCTCTTCCTGGGGCGGGCGCTTTATCAGTCGCCTGACTGGCGCGTCCTACGCGGCTGCCAAGCATGCGGTCATTGCGATGAGCCACAGCCTGAACATGGAGGAATTCGTCAACGGCATCCGTTCGACAGTACTCTGCCCGGCCGAAGTGGCGACGCCCATCCTGGACAAGCGTCCGAAGCCAGTGTCAGCCGAGGAACGGGCGCGGATGCTGCAGCCTGAGGATCTGGCCGCGTTGGTCGCCCATGTGGTGACTGCGCCGCCGCATGTCTGCATCAATGAAGTGCTGATCAGTCCGACCTGGAATCGTTCGTATCTGGGGACGTCGGCGCCTCCGTTGCAGGTTCCCGCGGCGCCAGCGATGAAGTCCGGCACAAAGAAGGCCTCAAAGTCTGCCAAACCTGCTGCGCAAGGGGCTGGCGGCGCAAAGGCCGTGGCACGCAAGTCGGCGGGCAAGTCAGCCAGTAAGTCAGCCAGTCAGTCAGCTCAGGGCGGGACAGCCAGGTCAGCTGCCGCATCAACCCGGAAAAAGACTGCGACAGGCAAGCACTGATGGCACGCGAAGAGGACCTCGGTCAGCCGATGCGGCCGGCAAGCCTGCACACCTGTCAGGCCAATGCCGCGACACTGCGCGGGCTCGATTTCTCGGACAAGTCCTGTTTTGAGGATGCACAGCGCGGTTTTGTCGCGACGATTCCAGACGCGCGGATTCTTGCTGCGAACGGCAAGCCGATCTGGGATTTGTCGCGCTTTGATTTTCTCGACGACGAAGAATCACCGGATTCAGTCAACGCGAGCCTGTGGCGGCTGGCGCGCCTGAATCGGATTCACGGTCTGTTCAAGGTGACTGACCGGGTCTATCAGGTCCGCGGGTTCGATCTGGCGAACATGACGATCATCGAGGGCGATTCCGGACTGATCCTTGTTGATCCGCTGACCGTCTGCGAAAGTGCGGCCGCGGCACTGAAGCTGTATCGGGACCAGTGTGGTGATCGTCCGGTGGTGGCTGTGATCTACACGCACAGCCATGTCGACCACTATGGTGGTGTCGAGGGGGTGATCACGTCAGAGGATGCGGCCAGCGGCAAGGTCATGGTGATTGCGCCCGATGGCTTTCTTCGCGAAGTGATCTCCGAGAACATTCTGGCGGGTGTGCCGATGCGGCGGCGCGCGTTGTTCCAGTTTGGCCCCACGCTGCCGCCGGGCGTTCGCGGTCATGTGGACAGCGGTCTGGGCAAGGTCACCGGACGTGGCACGGTCAGTCTGATCGCACCGAACCGGATCATCACCGAGCCCATCGAAAAGCTGGTTGTTGACGGGGTCGAGATTGTGTTCCAACTGACGCCCGAGACTGAGGCGCCGGCTGAGATGAATTTCTTTTTGCCGCAGATGCGCGTGTTGGACCTTGCCGAGAACGGCTGCCACACGATGCATAACCTGTGCCCGTTGCGCGGGGCCAAGACCCGCGATGCGCTGGCCTGGTCCAAGTATCTGGATGCGGCGCTCGACACTTTCATCAATGACACCGATGTGGTGATCGCGCAGCATCACTGGCCGACCTGGGGGCAGGAGCGCGTGCGGGCCTTCATCACCGAGCAGCGTGACACCTATCGCTACCTGCATGACCAGACGCTGCGGCTGATGAGTCACGGCATGACGCCCAACGAGATTGCCAACGCGGTGCGCATGCCGGATTCACTGGCTTCACGCTGGCATGCACG
>JAURMJ010000191.1 GCA_030830765.1 Quisquiliibacterium sp. | reverse complement strand
GCAGGGCGGCTACTACAACAACGGGCTGGCCGGCTCGGGCACTGTTGTCTGGTTTGCGCGCCAGGAACTGGCCGCAGGTCGGATCGACTATGAGCAGTTCCTGCAGATGGTGGCCTCCGCGGCGCCATCCGTCGGTCATTGCAACACGATGGGGACCGCGCTGTCGATGAACAGCGTCGCCGAGGCGCTTGGGATGTCATTGCCCGGTTGCGCTGCAATTCCCGGCCCGTATCGTGAGCGCGGTCAGATGGCCTATTGGACCGGTCGGCGCATTGTCGAGATGGTTCATGAAGACCTGCGACCGTCCAAGATTCTGACGCGAGAGGCCTTTGAGAATGCGATCGTTGCCTCCAGTGCACTCGGTGCCTCCACAAACTGTCCGCCGCATGTGACCGCCATCGCGCGTCATATCGGTGTACCGCTTCAGGTCCGTGACTGGGACCGTATCGGCTATGAGATTCCATTGCTGGTGAACCTGATGCCTGCTGGCGAATACCTGGGAGAAGAATTTCATCGGGCCGGCGGGGTGCCTGCCGTCATGCATGAACTGCTCAAGGCCGGCAAGTTGCACGAGAATGCGCTGAACGTCTCGGGCAAGACCATCGGCGAGTGCTATCGCGATACCGCGACCACGGACCAGCGCGTGATTCGGACCTTCGACAAGCCGCTTCTCCCGGAGGCCGGGTTCGCCGTGCTGTCGGGCAATCTGTTTGAATCTGCCGTGATGAAGACTTCGGTGATCTCGCCGGAGTTTCGCAAGCGCTATCTGGAGAATCCGGCCGATCCGGGGGCCTTCGAAGGACGGGCCATCGTTTTTGAGGGACCGGAGGACTATCACCACCGGATTAATGATTCCTCTTTGAACATCGATGCGAACTGCATTCTGTTCATTCGTCATGTCGGGCCGGTCGGCTATCCGGGCGCTGCCGAGGTCGTCAATATGCTGCCGCCCGATGCGCTGGTTAAGCAAGGGATCACGCTGTTGCCCTGTGTCGGTGACGGCCGGCAGTCTGGAACATCCGGCAGTCCGTCGATTCTGAATGCCTCACCAGAAGCGGCTGTCGGCGGGGGGTTGGCGCTGCTCGAGACTGGCGACATGGTGCGGATCGACCTTGGCAAGCGGACGGCGAACATCATGATTAGCGACGAGGAATTCGCTCGACGCAAAGCCACCTGGCAGCCGCCGGAGCTTGTCAGTCAAACGCCCTGGCAGGAGATTCAGCGCGCACACGTGACGCAGTTGCAGGACGGTGCGTGTCTTGATTTTGCTGTGAAGTACCAGAAGATCGACGCAAGCTTTGGGGTCCCCAGGGACAACCACTAAGCAATTTTTTGCCGCGATGGACAGTAATAATCTCGACACGACGGCAGGGGTTTGCCAATTGAACGGTCAGTTCCCCTCAGGGTTGTGGTGCGAGGTTGTCTTGGCCGCACTTCGACTTGATCGTCCTCAAGCAAGTCCGTATAAAGACAGTTCCGGGCGCCTGGCGACCCGGTAGATCAAAACAAAATAGCGTTCATCAAGAACGCGTGGGAGACAATGTTTGTCGGCTACTGACGCACTTCTCAGTGTGCGCGGCATCACTGTGCGCTTCGGCGGAGTGGTCGCGCTCAACTCGATCAGTTTTGACGTCCCGCGTGGCGGCGTCTGCGGACTGATCGGACCTAATGGCGCAGGCAAAACGACGCTGTTCAATTGCCTGAGCCGCCTCTACCAGTATCAGGAAGGCGATCTGCTTTTCGAGGGTCAATCGATCACCAATACGCCGGTCCACGAGATCGCGAAGATGGGAATCGGCCGGACCTTCCAGAACCTCGCGATGTTCCGCACGATGAGTGTTGAGCGCAACGTGATGGTTGGTGCTCACTGCCGCTCCAGTTCTGGGTTTGTGTCCAGCGCTTTGCGACTGCCCTCGATGCGGCGCGAGGAAGAAAAGATGCGGGAACACGCCCGCGAGATCATGGATTACGTCGGGCTGACGCCCTACCGGGATCGCGCGGTGGGGGATCTTCCGTTTGGCATCCAGAAACGTGTCGAGCTTGCCCGGGCTCTGGCCTCTGATCCGAAGTTGCTGCTGCTCGATGAGCCCGCCGCAGGCCTGAATCACGAGGAACTCGACGGGCTCGGGGACATGATTCGTGATGTCTGCGAAAAGCGGAACACCACTGTGCTGCTCGTCGAGCACCACATGAGCCTGGTGATGTCGGTCTCCGACCACATCATTGCGATGAACTTCGGTCGCAAGATTGCCGAGGGCACGCCTGCTGAAATTCAGGCGCATCCCGAAGTGATTGAGGCCTACCTGGGGACGAGTGCGCATGAGTAAGCTGCTTGAAGTGACTGGCCTGTGCGCCTTCTACGGCAACACGCAGGCCCTTTTCGGGATTGATTTTTCGCTGGAACAAGGTAAGGTCACCGCGATTCTTGGCGCCAATGGTGCCGGCAAGACGACGACCTTGCGTTCGCTTTGTCAGACCACCCGTACGAGCGGCAGCGTCAAGCTTGATGGACAGGAACTCGTCGGCAAATCCACCGAGCGAATTGTCAGGATGGGCGTGGCCCAGGTTCCGGATGGGCGAGGGACGTTCACTGGTCTGACCACTGAGGAAAATCTTCGCCTCGGGGCAATCACGCGTCGCGATAAGGCGGAGGTCGCCCTTGACCTGGAGCGTATGTATGAGCGGTTCCCGCGCCTGAAAGAGCGTCGTAATCAGCAGGCCGGCACGCTGTCCGGCGGTGAGCAGCAGATGCTGGCGATCAGCCGTGCATTGATGCTTCGGCCCAAGCTGTTGCTTCTGGACGAGCCCTCGTTCGGTCTTGCACCGCTGATCGTTGTCGAGATCTACCGGATCCTTCGGCAGATTAACGAAACGGACGGAGTCAGCATGCTGCTGGTCGAGCAGAACGCGGCAATTGCTCTCGAGCTTGCGCATGACGCGTATCTGCTTGAGACCGGACGGGTCGCCGTCTCGGGGCCGAGCGAAATGATCAAGGGCGACGAGACAATTCGTCGCTCCTACCTGGGCTACTGAGCCGACTGTCAGGGGGAAGATTCGAATGGAAGGATTTATCCATCAAGTTGTTTCCGGTCTGGCGACTGGAAGCATTTATGCAGCGGTCGGGCTTGCGCTGGTCATGATTTACCAGTCCACCCACCATCTGAACTTCGCGCAGGGCGAAATGGCGATGTTCTCTACGTTCCTGGCCTGGGCCATGATCGAGAATGGCTGGCCCTACTGGGCGGCTTTCTTCGCGACGATCGCCTTGTCGTTTGTGCTCGGGTTTGTGATTCAGCGGGTGATCCTGCGACCGGTCGAAACTGCGCCGGTCCTGACCAACGTGATTGTCTTTATTGGTCTGCTGGTGATCTTCAACTCGGTCGCAGGCTGGATCTTCGACTACACAATCAAGCCGTTCCAGAGCCCGTTCCCGAAGGATGCCTGGTTTGCCACAAGGTTCTTTTCGGCCCATGAGGTCGGATCGATGGCCGTCACCATGTGTGTGCTGATTGTGCTCTACGCTTTTTTCCGTTTCACGCCAATCGGCCTGGCGATGCGGGCCGCAGCGCAGAATCCTGATTCTGCTCGCCTGGTTGGTATTCGCGTCTCGATGATGCTGGCTGTTGGTTGGGGACTGGCCGCTTCGATCGGATCGGTCGCGGGCATGATGGTTGCACCGGTAGTCTTCCTGGATCCGAACATGATGTCGGGCATCCTGCTTTATGGATTCGCCTCCGCACTGATGGGCGGGATTGATAACCCGTGGGGCGCCGTCTTCGGAGGGCTCGTGGTTGGCGTGCTCGAGAACCTGCTTGGAGCCTACGTGATCGGTACGGAGTTGAAACTGTCGGTCGCGCTGGTAATCATCGTTGGGGTCCTGACCCTGAAGCCCAGCGGCATCTTCGGCAAAGTGGTGGTGACCCGCGTATGAATAATATCAATCGTAAATGGATGATCCTTGGCGGCCTGGTCGTACTGGCCGCACTTCTGGTTGCGCCCTTTCTGGTCAAGAACTTCCGGGTGTTCCAGTTCAACCTGGTGCTGGTTTACGCGATTGCCATTCTTGGTCTGAACATCCTGACGGGCTTTAATGGACAGTTCTCGCTCGGCCACGGTGCGTTCTATGCGATCGGGGCCTACACCACGGCAATCTTGATGGACCATTTCGGGGTTCCCTACTGGTTGACTTTGCCGGTCGCCGGCGTGGTCTGCTTTGCCTTTGGCTGGGTGATCGGTTTTCCAGCGCTGCGTCTGGCCGGACACTACCTGGCATTGGCTACGTTCGCGCTGGCACTAGCCATCCCGCAGCTACTCAAGTACAAGCTGATCGAGGGCTGGACTGGTGGCGTTCAGGGGATCGTGCTGACGAAGCCCGAGGCGCCGTTTGCGTTGGCGCTGTTCGGCCAGAAACTGAGTGCTGACCGCTGGCTGTTCTTTGTATCGCTGGCGGTGACGATACTCATGTTTTGGCTGGCCTATAACCTTCTGAGTGGTCGCGTCGGACGTGCCCTGATCGCAATCCGCGACCATCCGATCGCCGCTGCTGCAATGGGGATCAATCTGGCCCGCTTCAAGTCGATCACTTTTGGTGTCTCGGCCGCATTCACGGGTATCGCGGGAGGGCTTGGCGCGGTGATCGTCGCGTTCGTCGCGCCAGACAGTTTCACAGTATTTCTGTCGATATCGTTCCTGGTCGGCCTCGTGGTTGGCGGTCTGGCTTCGATCCCGGCTGCGATCTTCGGCGGTATCTTCATTCAGTTCGTACCGAACATCGCGGACGAGATCTCCAAGGCAGCACCGTGGGCAATCTACGGGATTTTCCTGATCGTATTCATGTTTGTGATGCCGACCGGTGTGATGGGGCTGTTGCGCAAGCTCTGGGAACGAACTGGCCACAAGCATGTGGACTCCGACGCATCGAGTCGACCTTAGATTGATCTCGCAACCTGATTTATAAAACAATGCCGAAAGGCAGGAGGTAGACAATGGATAAACGACAGTTCAGTCTTGCAGCGGTCGCGCTTGCGGCGTCAGTGGCTGCTGCCCCGGCATTTGCCAAAGGGCAATACGACGCGGGTGCAGATGACAAGGAGATCAAGATCGGCAACATCATGCCGTACTCGGGTCCGGCGTCTGCCTACGGGGTGATCGGCAAGGTGATGGCCGGTTACTTCAAGATGATCAACGAGAAGGGCGGTGTCAACGGGCGCAAGATCAACTTCGTCTCGCTTGATGATGGTTACAGCCCGCCCAAGACTGTTGAGCAGGCTCGCAAGCTTGTTGAGCAGGAAGAGGTTCTGTTCCTGTTCGGTACGCTGGGGACGCCAACCAACTCGGCGATCCACAAGTACATGAACCAGAAGAAGGTTCCGCAGTTGTTCGTGACCACCGGTGCGACCAAGTGGGCTGATCCGAAGGGTTATCCGTGGACGATGGGCTGGCAGCCGAACTATCAGGGTGAAGGCCGCATTTACGCTGAATACATTCTGGACAAGGTGCCTGATGCGAAGATCGGCATTCTTTACCAGAATGATGACTACGGCAAAGATTACTTGCACGGGCTTGAGGCAGGGCTTGGTGACAAGGCCAAGACCTTGATCGTCAAGAAGCTGTCGTACGAGACCACCGACCCGACCATTGACAGTCAGATTCTTGAACTGCAGGCCTCAGGGGCGAATGTCTTTTACAACGTCACAACGCCGAAGTTTGCAGCACAGGCAATCAAGAAGATTGCTGCAATTGGCTGGAAGCCGGTGCATTTGCTGAACAGCGTGTCTTCGTCAGTGGGTTCGGTGTTGAAGCCTGCTGGTCTGGAGAATTCCAAAGGTGTGATCTCGGTGCAGTACATGAAGGATCCGACTGATCCGGCCTGGGCCAATGAGCCGGACTTCAAGGAATATGCAGCCTTCCTGAAGAAGTACGTGCCTGACGCCAACATCACGGATTCACTTGCTGTCATCGGATATGCAGCGTCGTACTCGTTGATCCAGGTGCTCAAGCAGAGCGGTGATAACCTGACGCGTGCGAATGTGATGAAGCAGGCGGCCAGCCTGAACATTCCGGGGCATCCGATGATGCTGCCGGGCGTTGGGATCAAGACTGCAGCCGATGATTTCTCGCCGGTTGAGAAAGAGCAGATGATCCGCTTTAACGGCACAACCTACGAGCGGTTTGGTAAGGTCTACGGCCGGTGATCGGTTGATGATGACCTGCGGTCCGGAGACGGACCGTTCAATGAAAAGGGCCTGCAATTGCAGGCCCTTTTTCTTGGGAATACTCTAATTCAGAGCAACTTGAAAAAAGACATTTCAACGCGGTCTGGGCGCCGCGCGCCGGTGCCGACAAAGACACTGCGCGTCATCCATCGCAGGGATTCATCGGCAACCTCAAAGCTGGGCGCACAGCGGAAATAGACCAGAGCCGGGTCGACTGCTTCGCCACGAATCAGGCGTTGCGTGATCTCAGGGCTTGCACTTCTCAAGGCGCGATTTGTCACGTAGATGCGGCGCCCATCATCAAGCTCAAGCGTGTATCGCGCATCCAGCTCAGCAACGCCGTCGGGACGAACCAACTGGAAATCGGCACCACCTGACAGTACCCGGCCATTCAGTTGTGGACCCGACACCGTGCCACCGGTAATGGCGATCACGCGCCGCAGACCGGATCCGGTCTGCCCGATCTCAAGCGGACTGCCAACCATGACGACCAGGTCGGCTACATGTTCCAGGCCCGGGGCAGGTAATCGACTCATCAGTGTTCGCCTTGTTCAGTCGTGCGACAGTGGTTTGTCCGTGAACAGATCATCCTTGAACGCTTCGGTCGGCGGAGTGAAAGCGCGATGCATGTCGAATGTCTCGTCATTCACTTCGTCGACCGACTCCTGATACCGCGCGTTGATCATCGAAATTACCTGTGCTGATGAATGCGGTTAGCAGGAATCGAAAGGTTCGCTCAGAATGATG
>JAURMJ010000190.1 GCA_030830765.1 Quisquiliibacterium sp. | reverse complement strand
TTGAGGAAGGGGACCTGCAGCAGAGTGACCGCGAAAGCGATCAGGATGACGCGCAAGATGATGGCCCCGAGCGTCCCCCACAGAATACCTTTAGTTCGCTGGTGCCGGGGCAGGTTCCGGCAGGCCAGTGCGATCACAACCGCATTGTCGCCTCCAAGCAGGATATCGATGATGATGATCTGGACAACTGCCGCCCAATTCATTGTCGTGATGAATTCAATCATGGCTGAACCTCGCGCTTTCGCCGTTCGGCTTGCCCGGCAGACCAGGCTTCATGAAAAAACCCGGGGCTGTAGCAGCACCCGGGCTATCGATCGTGTCGCGGGATGACACCCCGCCTGACGCAACCAGATCAGAGGGCTGACTTCAGCAGCCGCCCCATCTCCGAAGGATCTTTCGTAACCTTGATGCCACAGGCATCCATGATCTCGAGTTTCTCCTGCGCCGTGCCCTTGCCGCCGGAGATGATCGCACCGGCATGGCCCATGCGCTTACCCTCGGGCGCGGTCACGCCGGCGATAAAGCCGACGACCGGCTTGGTCATGTTCTCCTTGACCCAGTAGGCTGCAGTTTCCTCGTCGGAACCGCCGATCTCACCGATCATGACAACGGCGTCGGTCTCTGGATCTTCGTTGAACATCTTGAGCACGTCGATGTGCTTCAGGCCATTGACCGGATCGCCGCCGATCCCCACGGCGGACGACTGCCCCAGCCCCAGCGCGGTTAACTGACCCACAGCTTCATAGGTCAACGTCCCGGAACGAGAGACAACACCGATACGCCCCTTCTTGTGGATATGACCCGGCATGATGCCGATCTTGAGCTCCTCAGGCGTGATCACGCCAGGGCAGTTCGGACCCAGCAGCAGGGTCTTGCGATTTTCACGTCGCATGCGGTCGCGCACGACGATCATGTCCCGGACCGGAATCCCTTCGGTGATGCAGATCACCAGATCAAGGTCGGCCTCAACGGCTTCCCAGATCGCGGCTGCAGCGCCTGCCGGCGGCACATAGATGACCGAAACATTGGCGCCGGTGCGGGCTTTGGCATCCTGCACGGAACCAAAAATGGGAATTCCTTCGAAATCTTCGCCGGCTTTCTTCGGATTCACCCCGGCCACATAAGCGGCACGACCATTGGCGTACTCACGTGAGGTGCGGGTATGAAACTGACCGGTCTTACCGGTGATGCCCTGCGTGATGACCTTGGAGTCCTTGTTGATCAGGATCGACATGTTTGTTCTTTCCTCTTGTTGGCGCGCAGGCTCAGACCTTGCTGGCGGCTTCGACGACGCTCTTGGCAGCCTCGGCCATCGTGTCTGCTGAGATGATCGGCAAGCCGGAATCGGCCAACAGTTTCTTCCCCAGATCTTCGTTCGTACCCTTCATGCGCACGACCAACGGCACCTTCAGGCCAACTGCCCGTGATGCAGCGATCACACCCTCAGCGATCACGTCGCAGCGCATGATGCCGCCGAAAATGTTGACCAGAATGGCCTTCAGGTTTGGATTGCGCAGCATGATCTTGAAGGCCTCGGTAACGCGCTCCTTGGTGGCGCTGCCGCCGACGTCCAGAAAGTTGGCCGGCTCGCCGCCGAACAGCTTGATGGTGTCCATGGTGGCCATCGCAAGACCGGCACCATTGACCAGGCATCCGATGTTGCCATCGAGCTGGATGTAGTTCAGTTCATGCTTGGAGGCTTCGACTTCGGCCGGATCCTCCTCATCGAGATCACGCATCTCGGTCAGTTCCGGATGACGATACATCGCGTTACTGTCGAAATTAAGCTTGGCATCCAGCGCAATCACATCCCCGTTGCCGGTCAGGATCAAAGGATTGATTTCGGCCAGGCTGGCATCGGTCTCCCAGAATGCCTTGTACAGCCCCTGAAAAACCACGCGCGCCTTGGCGATTGAGCCATCCGGCACACCGATCTTTCGCGCAAGGTCATCGGCTTCAGCATCAGACAAGCCATTGACCGGATCCACCGAGACCTTGTGGATCTTCTCGGGCGTATGCGCGGCGACTTCCTCGATGTCCATCCCCCCTTCGCTGGATGCCATCACGGTGACCTGTTGAGTGACGCGGTCAACCACCATGCCAACGTAGAGTTCCTTCTTGATGTCGGCCCCTTCTTCGACCAGCAGACGACGCACCTTTTGACCCTGCGGGCCGGTCTGGTGCGTGATCAGCTGCATGCCGAGAATGCTGCCAGCCAGTTCGCGGACCTCATCGACCGATTTGGCGAGCTTGACGCCACCGCCTTTGCCTCGGCCGCCCGCATGGATCTGGGCCTTGACGACCCAGACCGGTCCGCCAAGCGTTTCGGCGGCAGAGACCGCCTCGTCAACCGAGAAGCAGGGAATCCCGCGCGGCACCTGAACGCCGTAACGCTTGAGGATTTCCTTTCCCTGGTACTCGTGGATCTTCATCTTCGAATGTCCTTGGTGTCTGGGATGGTCGCCATCAACCGATCCAAATCATGGCCTGCTGGACCACGACCGGGACAGGCTGTCCACTCACCCTATTGAAGGTCAAACCTGGGGTCCGAACTGATCCCTGACGCCCGCCGAATGGATTTGCGTGATCAGGCTGCAGACGAGCTGTCGCCGTGCAATCCGGGAGGGCCGCCGGATTTTATTGCGCTGCAAAAACCGCGAGCTTAGCACAGTGCCTGCAACCGCTGAACAGCGTCAGACGAGGGCCGGAACGACGTTTGGAAAGTGCAAAACCAGTCACGCAAACAGGGACGGTTGCCTAACTTTCCCCAAGCTCACCCCGTTCCATGGCACGGAAAAATCTGGCGATGGTCTCGGTACTGAATCCACGCTGCATCAGATAGCGCTGCTGCTTGACCCGTTCAGTGAAATCCGAGGGAAAACCGTGGAATTTGCGCCGCCATGCGGACCGTGCCCGCTCCAGTTCAGAGCTTTGAAGATGCTTCAGCAGCGGCCCACTGAGCTCCGGATCAATGCCATGCTGCTGCAGTTCAGCGGCCACGAGACTGACGCCACGGCCATTGCCGCGCCGGCGCACGAGACTTTCAGCGAAGCGCTGTTCGGACAGATAGCCGCTCTGCTCCAGATCGGAAATCAACAGGAGCAGCTGCTCCTGTGATTCAGCATGCATCGCCAGCTTGCGAGACAGTTCCTGCCGGCTATGCTCTCTCATGGCCAAAAGCTTTAAGGCGCGGGCACGCAGCGAAATCTGCGGTCTGCGACTCGATGTGCCGGACCTGCGCGGCACACCGTCAGCCGCCTGCGCGCCAGCCTCAGGCTCCAAGGGCATACAGTTCAGGCCGCCTCTTCGGATGAAGAGACGCCACGCGCGGCAACACCAAAATGAGCGCGGACCTTGTTCTCGATTTCAAGGGCAGTCTCGGCGTGCTCGCGCAGAAATTCACGGGCATTGTCTTTGCCCTGGCCGAGGCGTTCACCCTGGTAGCTATACCAGGCACCACTTTTCTCAACAATGCTCGCATCTGCACCCAGATCGAGAATCTCGCCTTCACGGGAGATGCCCTCACCGTAAAGGATGTCGAAATTCGCCTGCTTGAACGGCGGCGCGACCTTGTTTTTGACGACCTTGACCTTGGTCTCGGAACCGATGACCTCATCCCCCTTCTTGATGGAACCGGTCCGCCGGATATCCAGACGCACTGACGAGTAAAACTTCAGTGCGTTGCCGCCTGTCGTGGTCTCCGGATTGCCGAACATCACTCCAATTTTCATTCGGATCTGGTTGATGAAGATGACCATGCAGTTTGTTCGTTTGATGGGGCCGGTGAGCTTGCGCAGCGCCTGCGACATCAGCCTGGCCTGCAGCCCTGGCAGGGAATCTCCCATTTCACCCTCGATCTCAGCCCGCGGAGTCAGGGCCGCCACGGAGTCGATGACGATCAG
>JAURMJ010000189.1 GCA_030830765.1 Quisquiliibacterium sp. | reverse complement strand
CCCCTCACCGCCGATCGGGCCGGCGCTCGGTCAACGCGGTCTGAACATCATGGAATTCTGCAAGGCCTTCAATGCCCAGACGCAGGGGCTTGAGCCGGGTCTTCCGATTCCCGTTGTGATCACCGCCTACGCGGACAAGAGCTTTACCTTCGTGATGAAGACGCCGCCGGCGTCGATCCTCATCAAGAAGGCCGCCAAGATCGATAAGGGTTCACCGAAGCCTCACACCGACAAGGTCGGTTCGATCACTCGCGCTCAGGCTGAAGAGATCGCCAAGACCAAAATGCCCGACCTCACCGCCTCCGACATGGAAGCGGCCGTGCGTACCGTGGCTGGTTCGGCTCGCAGTATGGGTATTACCGTGGAGGGCCTGTAAATGGCAAAGCTTTCGAAGCGCGCCAAGGCGCTCAAGGACAAGGTTGACCGCACGCAGGCAATGTCGCTTGCCGATGCGCTGGCGTTGGTCAAGGATTGCGCAACCGCCAAATTCGACGAGTCCATCGACGTCGCGGTTCAGCTTGGCATCGACGCCAAGAAGTCCGATCAGGTTGTTCGCGGTTCAGTCGTTCTGCCCGCCGGGACTGGCAAGACCGTTCGCGTTGCCGTGTTCACTCAGGGCCCGAAGGCTGACGAAGCCCGTGCCGCTGGTGCAGACATCGTTGGTCTCGAGGATCTCGCTGAGCAGGTCAAGGCTGGCAACATCAATTTCGACATTGTGATCGCGACGCCGGATGCTATGCGTGTCGTCGGTACGCTGGGTCAGATCCTCGGTCCGCGTGGCCTGATGCCGAACCCGAAGGTCGGCACGGTCACACCCGATGTCACCACGGCTGTGAACAACGCACGCGCCGGACAGGTGCAGTACCGGACCGACAAGGCCGGCATCATCCACGCAGGCATCGGCCGCGCCTCCTTCCAGGTCGACGCGCTCGAATCCAACCTGCGTGCACTGGTCGAGGCGCTGAATCGCGCCAAGCCGGCAAGCTCGAAGGGTGTCTATCTGCGTAAGGTTGCCGTCTCGAGCACGATGGGTATTGGAGTTCGGGTCGATACCGCGGCGTTTTCTGCTGCGCAGTCGAACTGAGCTGACAGGTAGTTTTTAAAGAACTTTGGGCCGCCAGTCGGAGCACATCGGTTTACCGAAACGTGATTTGGCTGGTGGGTTGTCAAAGACCGCAGGGAGTGCAGACCAGGTGCCGGTTCTCCGGAGAGCAGGTCGAGCACTTTAATCGACCCGCAGTGTTTCAAACTGCGGGGCACCCTGCGCAGATGGCGGTCCCGGAGCGGATTTTGGTGGGTGGCATGTCAATCATGCCTGCCATGGAAGTCTCGAAATCGGTCGCCGTGTTAAGGCGGGTGCGAAGGCTTTGGCCGACGCCCCATTTCGTAGGAGCTGGACCATGGGTATGAACCGTAGCGAAAAGGCTGCAGTGGTCGAGGACATCGGAGCTGTCGTAGCCGCTGCCCAAACGATCGTTGTTGCCGAGTACCGTGGTCTGGAAGTCGAGGCAATGACCGTCCTGCGCAAGCAGGCACGCGAAGCCGGCGTTTACCTGCGTGTTGTCAAAAACACGCTCGCACGCCGTGCGGTTACTGGAACGCAGTTTGAAGTTTTGGCTGACCAACTTGTTGGTCCGCTGATCTACAGCGTTTCCACCGACCCGGTCGCAGCAGCGAAGGTACTCAACGAGTTTGCCAAGGGCAATCAAAAGCTGGTCCTCAAAGCCGGCGCCATGGGGGGTTCCCTCCTTGACGTCAACGGCGTGAAGGCACTGGCTACGATGCCCAGCCGCGAAGAGTTGCTTGCCAAGCTGCTCGGCACGATGCAGGCACCGGTCGCCACTTTCGTCCGCACCCTCAACGAGGTGCCGAGCAAGTTCGTTCGTGCTCTGGCAGCCGTCGAGAAGCAGAAGGCGGAAGCGGCCTGATCCGCATCGACTTTCAGAACATCACCACCCACTTTTAAGTTTATTGGAGTATTGAAATGGCACTGAGCAAGGAAGACATCCTGGAAGCCGTTGCCGGCATGACCGTGCTGGACCTGTCCGAACTGATCAAGATGATGGAAGAGAAGTTTGGCGTTTCGGCTGCTGCTGCCGCTGTCGCGGTGGCCGCTCCGGCCGCTGGCGGTGGCGCTGCTGCTGCTGCTGAAGAGCAGACCGAGTTCACGGTTGTCCTGACTGGCGCCGGCGACAAGAAGGTTGAGGTCATCAAGGTCGTTCGTTCGGCCACCGGCCTGGGCCTGAAGGAAGCCAAGGACCTGGTCGACGGTGCTCCGAAGCCCGTCAAGGAAGGCATCAGCAAGGCCGACGCCGAGGCGCTGAAAAAGCAACTCGAGGACGCGGGCGCAAAGGTCGAGCTCAAGTAAGTTGCTCGTCCAAGCAGTCCTGCACCCGGGGAACGCCTGCTTCATGCAGGCGCCTCCGGGTTTTCGTGTCTTTGCGGGGCCTGAGGCCTGCGTCGGCGCATTGCGCGCCACGCAGGCCCCAGTCTCTGCGTGACCCACGGAGTATTCATGGTTCAGTCATCTGCCTACTCGTTCACTGAGAAGAAACGCATTCGCAAAAGTTTCGCGAAACGCCGCGTCGTTCTCGATGTGCCCTATCTGCTCACAACGCAGCTCGAGTCCTACCAGCAGTTTCTGCAGGAAGGATCTGACGCGACCAAGCGCAAGCCGGAAGGCTTGCAGGCCGCGTTCTCCTCGATCTTCCCCATCGTGTCGCACAACCAGATGGCGCGCCTCGAGTTCGTCAGCTACATGCTTGGTCACCCGGCCTTTGACGTCAAGGAATGCCAGCAGCGCGGCCTGACGTTCTGCGCGCCGCTCCGTGCCCGTGTGCGCCTCGTGATCATGGACAAAGAGGCAGTCAAGCCGACGGTCAAGGAGATCAAGGAGCAAGAGGTCTACATGGGCGAAATTCCGCTCATGACCAACACGGGCTCGTTCATCGTCACCGGTACCGAACGCGTGATCGTTTCGCAGCTGCACCGTTCTCCCGGTGTGTTCTTCGAGCACGACCGTGGCAAGACGCACAGTTCCGGCAAGCTGCTCTTCTCGGCGCGAATCATTCCCTATCGTGGCTCCTGGCTCGATTTCGAATTCGATCCGAAAGACATCCTCTACTTCCGTGTCGATCGTCGCCGTAAGATGCCGGTGACCATCCTGCTCAAATCAATCGGCCTGACGCCTGAGCAGATCCTCGAGCACTTCTACGAATTCGACGGCTTCCAGCTGATGGACGAGGGCGCGTTGCTCGAACTCGTGCCTGAGCGTCTGCGTGGCGAGATCGCCCGCTTCGATATTGCCGACAAGGATGGCAAGGTCATCGTCGCGAAAGACAAGCGCATCAACGCCAAGCATATTCGGGATCTGGATGCCGCCGGCATGAAGCGGATCTCGGTGCCCGAGGACTATCTGCTCGGCCGTGCGTTGTCGCAAAACCTTGTCGATGCCGAGACCGGCGAAGTGATTGCCAAGGCTAACGACGAGATCACCGAAGAAATTCTGCAGAAGATGCGCGCTGCCAATGTGCGCGATTTCCGCACGATCTATACCAATGACCTGGATAAGGGTCCGTTCATTTCGCAGACCCTGCGTCTGGACGAAACCGCCGATCAGACGGCGGCTCGCATCGCGATTTATCGGATGATGCGTCCTGGTGAGCCGCCGACCGAAGACGCGGTCGAGGCGCTGTTCAACAGACTGTTCTACAGCGAGGATGCCTACGATCTCTCCAAGGTCGGCCGCATGAAGTTCAATCGTCGTGTTGGTCGCGATGAGCTGGTCGGTCCGATGACGCTGAGTGACGACGATATCCTCTCAGTGATCAAGATTCTGGTTGGCCTTCGCAACGGCCAGGGCGAGGTCGACGACATCGATCACCTGGGCAACCGACGCGTGCGCTGCGTCGGCGAACTGGCCGAGAATCAGTTCCGCGCCGGACTGGTGCGCGTGGAGCGCGCCGTCAAGGAGCGACTGGGCCAGGCCGAGACCGAGAACCTGATGCCGCACGATCTGATCAACAGCAAGCCGATCAGCGCAGCCATTCGCGAGTTCTTTGGATCAAGCCAGTTGTCGCAGTTCATGGACCAGACCAACCCGCTCTCCGAAATCACGCACAAGCGGCGCGTTTCGGCACTGGGCCCTGGGGGGCTGACGCGCGAGCGCGCCGGCTTCGAGGTGCGCGATGTGCACCCGACCCACTATGGACGGGTCTGCCCGATTGAAACTCCGGAAGGGCCGAACATTGGTCTGATCAACTCGTTGGCGCTCTATGCTCGCCTCAATGAGTACGGTTTCCTCGAGACTCCGTACCGTAAGGTGGTTGACAGCCGCGTCACCGACGAGATCCATTATCTGTCGGCGATCGAAGAAGGTCGGTATGTGATCGCTCAGGCGAACTCGGCAGTTGACGGCGCCGGCAAGCTGACCGGTGAGCTGGTTTCAATTCGCAAGGCCGGCGAAACCGAGCTGACCGGACCCGAGCACGTCGAGTACATGGACGTCGCTCCGACCCAGATCGTATCCGTCGCCGCGTCATTGATCCCCTTCCTCGAGCATGACGATGCGAACCGTGCATTGATGGGTTCGAACATGCAGCGTCAGGCGGTGCCTTGCCTGCGCCCGGAGAAGCCGGTGGTCGGCACGGGCGTCGAGCGCACCTGCGCAGTCGACTCTGGCACCGTGGTCACCGCCGATCGGGGTGGTCTGGTCGATTATGTCGATGCCAATCGGATCGTGATTCGCGTCAATGACGACGAAACTGCTGCCGGTGAAGTCGGCGTCGACATTTACAACCTGATCAAGTACACGCGCAGCAACCAGAACACGAACATCAATCAGCGCCCGATCGTGCGCAAGGGCGACGTGATCGCCCGTGGTGATGTGATTGCTGACGGTGCGTCCACCGACCTGGGCGAACTGGCGCTGGGCCAGAACATGCTGGTCGCGTTCATGCCCTGGAATGGTTACAACTTCGAGGACTCGATCCTGATTTCCGAGAAGGTTGTTTCCGATGACCGCTACACCTCGATTCACATCGAGGAACTGTCGGTCCTGGCTCGTGACACCAAGCTCGGTCCTGAGGAAATCACCCGCGACATCTCCAATCTGTCGGAGTCGCAGCTTGGTCGGCTGGATGAAACCGGCATTGTCTACATCGGCGCTGAAGTGCAGGCTGGAGACACGCTGGTCGGCAAGGTCACGCCGAAGGGCGAGACCCAGCTGACCCCCGAGGAAAAGCTGCTGCGTGCAATTTTCGGCGAGAAGGCTTCCGATGTGAAGGACACGTCGCTTCGGGTGCCCTCGGGCATGAGCGGAACGGTCATTGACGTCCAGGTGTTCACGCGTGAAGGCATCCAGCGGGACGTGCGTGCCCAGTCCATCATCGATGACGAACTGAAACGCTACCGTCTGGATCTGAACGATCAGCTGCGGATCGTCGAGAACGATTCATTCTCGCGAATCGAGCGTATGCTGATCGGCAAGCTGGCCAACGGTGGTCCGAAGCGTCTGGCCAAAGGCACGGCGATCACCAAGGAGTATCTGGCCGAGGTTGATCGTTACCAGTGGTTCGAAATTCGTCTGGCCGACGATGCTGCAGCCAGCCAGCTCGAGTCGCTCAAAGAGTCGGTTGAACAGAAGCGTCACCAGTTCGACCTCGCGTTCGAGGAAAAGCGCAAGAAACTCACGCAAGGCGATGAGCTGCCTCCGGGCGTTCTCAAGATGGTCAAGGTCTACCTCGCGGTCAAGCGTCGCTTGCAGCCTGGCGACAAGATGGCCGGCCGCCACGGCAACAAGGGGGTGGTCTCCCGGATTGTTCCTGTCGAAGACATGCCCTACATGGCCGACGGGACGCCGGTCGATATCGTGTTGAACCCGCTGGGCGTGCCTTCCCGGATGAACGTCGGACAGATTCTCGAGACCCACCTGGGCTGGGCGGCCAAGGGGATCGGTCTGCGCATCGGGGAAATTCTCCAGCGCGGTGCGCAGGTTGCAGAACTGCGCAAGATCCTCGAGAAGATCTATAACACCAGCGGGCAGAGTGTTGATCTGACCAAATTCGGCGATGATGAAGTCGTGGAACTGGCCAGCAACCTGCGCAATGGCGTCCCGTTCGCGACTCCGGTTTTCGATGGCGCCTCCGAGGCAGAGATCCGTCAGATGCTGGACATTGCGTTCCCCGACGAGGATCCACGCACAGCGCGCATCGGATTCACGCCGAGTAAGACACAGGTGGCGCTGCACGATGGCCGTACCGGTGATGCTTTCGATCGCCCGGTCACCGTCGGCTACATGCATATGCTCAAGCTGCACCACCTCGTTGACGACAAGATGCATGCGCGTTCCACCGGTCCGTACTCGCTGGTTACCCAGCAACCGCTGGGCGGCAAGGCACAGTTCGGCGGCCAGCGTTTCGGCGAGATGGAGGTCTGGGCACTCGAGGCCTACGGCGCTTCGTACACGTTGCAGGAAATGCTGACGGTCAAGTCAGATGACGTAAACGGCCGTACAAAGGTCTACGAGAATCTGGTCAAAGGCGAGCACGCGATCGATGCAGGGATGCCTGAATCGTTCAATGTGCTGGTCAAGGAAATCCGCTCACTCGGGATCGACATCGATCTCGAGCGTGATTGAATTTCCCCTGGGCAAACAAGGAGTATTCGATGAAAGCGTTGCTCGATCTGTTCAAGCAGGTCCAGGAAGAAGAACATTTTGATGCGATCAAGATCGGTCTGGCCTCCCCCGATAAGATCCGTTCCTGGTCGTTCGGTGAGGTCAAGAAACCAGAGACCATCAACTATCGGACGTTCAAGCCTGAGCGCGATGGTCTGTTCTGCGCAAAGATCTTCGGTCCCATCAAGGACTACGAGTGCCTTTGCGGTAAGTACAAGCGCCTGAAGCATCGTGGCGTCATCTGCGAGAAATGTGGCGT
>JAURMJ010000188.1 GCA_030830765.1 Quisquiliibacterium sp. | reverse complement strand
GGTTGATCTATCACTCGGATTACGCGCTGGCCGCCCGACCAAAACCATGAATGAAAAACGCCTTATCAATGCGGCTCGGCAACGTCGATTTAGGACGCGCCGCGCGGATGAATTGACGCGGGTCATCGATATGTTCGATCGCATTGGAGCAATACACCACGTCCCAGGACATGTTCTCAGGAAGGGCATCGATGCTCTCATGGATGAAATTCACATGCGGATGAGCCATCTCGATCAACCGACGCCGGCTATCGACAATATCGAGCGCATCGACGCACAGCTTCGGGCCGAGAAAATCGGATCGATGCATTTGCGACAGTAAACCAGCAGATGCCCCAAATGCCGGACCAATATCCAGCACACGCAAGGAATCGGTCCGCTGGTAGCGTGAAAAAATTCGTTGCAAAACGGGATAGCAGTCAATCAAAAAGCAGAGCGTCTGCGGATTGTTGCAATCGAGCATGTATTGCCCGACTCGAGGGTCGTTACCCGCGAGGTCAATCTGTAATTGCTCGAACAGCAAGCCGACATCTCGGGGACTCGCCCGCCGCAGCAACCAGCGGCACATTGCCAGTAACAAAGAGGGAAAGCGTCGGGGAGATTCGACGCGTGATACGTTCACGTCAAACCCCGCTCTCGGTCTTGCGCACCGTCGCCCCATGCGCCTTCGAGCAGCAGCGCGCCTCGTTCCCTGCCCCCATGCTCCAACGTAATGAACGCGCAAGGATCCGACATCGCATAACCATGCAGCCCGCGTTCACAAAACAGATACACCCCAACCCTGTAACGCCCCGCATTCAAGGGAATCCGATCTACGACAATGCGCGCCACTCCGGCACCGGTTGGGTCACGATGAAAGACCAAGCCCTGCGTCAAAGACAGCCAAGACCCGAGCACTTGTCCATTGTCACTTGACAACACCAGGGCTGCGGTCGGCGCCGGCAGCGCGTTATCACTCGCAAATTCGATCTCAACCTCAAGGGTGGAACGCAGTGAAAACCCGTGCAATTCTGTGCCGGTTTGCCGATCAAGGCTCACCCTAACTTCTCGGATCTGCGCCTCGCCACTTGGGGTCGCCTGAGCGGCCATCGGTTCGGCGAGAGGCAACTGCTGAAACTGCGCATCGGCAGCTGGGCCCATTGCTGGGAGCGGTAGATCGGGAGTGTCGCCAACTGCATCGAGAAATTCCTGATACGGCGTGATGACGTCTGCAACCGGACCCAGCTTACGGAGCTTGCCCTGATGAAGCCACAAAGCGGTGTCGCACAACTCCTTCACATGAAACAACACATGCGAACAGAAAATGATCGTCGCGCCGCGCTCCTTGATTTCCATGATCCGATCGAACGAACGGCGTCTGAAGATTCCATCCCCAACCGACAACGCCTCGTCGATGATCAATACATCCGGGTCCACGCTCGTTGCAATCGAGAACGCCAGGCGAACGACCATGCCGCTCGAATAAGTTTTGACCGGCTGCTCGATATGCGAACCGATCCCCGCGAACTGGATGATTGAATCCATCCTGGCATCGATTTCAGCTTTCCCAAGTCCGAGCGTTGCTGCATTCAAATAAATATTTTCACGACCCGTAAAATCCGGATTAAACCCCGATCCCAGTTCGAGAATTGCGGCGATGCGCCCTTTGGCAACGACGGAACCGTGCGAAGGCATCAACGTGCCGGCCAGCAATTGCAACAGCGTCGATTTTCCAGCGCCGTTCAACCCAACGATACCCAGCACTTCACCGTGTCGCAGGTTAAAACTCACGTCATCCAGCGCAATGAAATCTGTCGCCCAGGCTTTTTTGCGTGGCCAGAGCAGTTGCCACAATCGATCGATCGGACGACGGTAAATCCGGTAGGCCTTCCCGATTCGGTCGGCAGTTACGACGAACTCGTCCTGATTCTTCACGGCGCGCTCATAGGACATCGGCGAACCCCGCCTGCAAGCGTCTGAATACCCAGTACGCGCCAATGACGGCCAAGATCGAAAATAAGAGGTGCGCCCCCCATTGGGACCAATCCAACCCTTGATCCGCTAGCATGAAGCCGCGAAGGGATTCCACTGCCCAGGCTACCGGGTTCATCTCGAACAAGTCACGCAGGTTCGCAGGAACAGCCGACATCGGATAGAAAATCGGTGTGAGCAGCATCAGCAAACTGCTGACGGCCGGCATCGCCTGGCCAAGATCACGAACATACAGCCCAGCGCTAGCCAGCAAAAACGCGATTGAGGTGCCATACAGTAGGACCGGAGGCAGCCACAAAGCAAGCCAGGCGTATGTACCCGACCAGTTGCCGGTTGCAATCGAAACTGCCGCCAAAAGAACCACCCCGACCCCTACATGCACCAACGCGACGCTGACAGTGACAAGCGGGAGAATCGGAAGCGGGAAACGCACTTTCGTGACGAGGTTAGGCTGAGACAGCACTGCGATCGGAGCGCGAGTGAGCACTTCAGCAAAAAAATTGAACACCGCGAGACCGGCGAGCGTATTAAGTGCGTACGTCCAGGCGTCACCCTGCTGCGCCCCTGCCGCGAGCGGCCAACGCACCTGCATGAAACCGTGAAAAATCAGTGTAAACACGCCGATCTGAGCCAGTGGCTGCACGAACAGCCACGACAAACCCAGCCAGGAGCCGCGATAACGGCCCGCCAGATCTCGCTTGAACCACTGAAAGAACAAAAAGATTTGGTGATTCATCAATCAATGGGCAGGCAAAATCCACTAATGGACGCCCGCCACTGCTCGGTAACTGATCTCGAAAATATCTGTAATCCGGCGGGACTATACTTGACTGCCGGTGCTTGCCAGCCTGCGAGCTCTTGCCGCTAACCCGCTTCTCAGACGCCCCTCAATTGTTAACCATTTCCCTGATCAGCCATCAGCAGGGAGACATCGCGCAGCATGTGCTCGATGGCCTGGCGG
>JAURMJ010000187.1 GCA_030830765.1 Quisquiliibacterium sp. | reverse complement strand
TTTGAAATCCCCGCGTTAATCTGGCAGTCAGGAGATTTTCATGCCCAGATCCGCGAGCAGAAGCCAGACCAGATTCAAAGCCGTCGTCTTTGATGCCTATGGCACGCTGTTCGATGTGCATTCAGTCGCCAGCTTGGCTGAGCAACTGTTTCCGGGCAACGGCGATACGCTGTCCAGGCTGTGGCGGCAAAAGCAGCTTGAATATTCCTGGCTGCGGGCGATGTCGCGCCGTTACAAGCCGTTCTGGGAAATCACCCGGGATGCGTTGATTTATTCGGCCGCCCACCTGAGTTTGGAGCTGTCCTCCGAATGCGAAGACCGGTTGATGAACCAGTACTCCAGCCTGTCCGCATTTCCTGAGAACCTGCAGGCCTTGCGCGAGATGAAGGCGGCCGGCCTGCCGCTCGGCATTCTGACCAATGGCAACCGCGAGATGATCGAGGTTGCCGTGCGCAGTGCTGGCATGGGCGGCCTGTTTGACCATGTGCTTTCGTCGGATACGGTCCAGACGTTCAAGACGATGGATACCATCTATGACCTTGCCCCCGAAGCCTTCGACTGCCGGTCCCGCGACATCCTGTTCGTGTCCTCCAATTGCTGGGTTGCGATTGGTTCGCGGTACTACGGATTTACGAGCTTCTGGATCAATCGCGGTGGACTGCCGCTGGATCGTCTCGATCTCGAGCCTGATTACATCGGCCGGCAACTCACCGAAGTCCTGAAGCTGGTGCAAGCCTCAGGGGCAAAAAAGACGCATTGATCATTCCACGTTCGCACAGATCGCAAGCTTCGGGCATTGCCTGACGCAGCCAAACCCAGGAATTTTCCTTTTTCAGAAACCCGCTAATTCAAACCATCCAGCCAGGAGTAAGAGACGTGACTGAGCGCATTGAAAAATTCGGATTGCAGGTCGATCGAAACCTGCACGACATGATCGAGCATGAGGCTCTGGCAGGGACCGGCATCGGCTCTGACCAGTTCTGGCAGGGGCTGTCAGCTGTGATTCATGACCTGGGTCCGAAGAACCGGGCGCTGCTTGCGCGTCGGGACGAGATTCAGACGCAGATTGACAACTGGCATCGTGAGCATGCGGGCGCGCCGATCAATCACGCTGAGTACCGTGCGTTCCTCGAGAAGATCGGCTACATCGTGCCGGTTGGTCCCGACTTCAGCGTTGAGACTGAGCAGGTTGATCCTGAGATCGCAACAATCCCGGGTCCGCAGCTGGTCGTGCCGGTGATGAATGCCCGCTATGCGCTCAATGCCGCGAATGCGCGCTGGGGCAGCCTTTACGATGCCTTGTATGGCACCGATGCGATGGGCGATGCGCCAAGCGCAGGCGGCTACGATCCGGCGCGTGGTGCCCGGGTCATCGCCTGGGCCAAGAAGTTTCTCGATGACGAGGTCTCGCTGGCTGGCGGCAGCCATGCCGAGGTGAGCGCGTATCGGGTCGAGGGGGGCAAACTGCTTGCCCAGACCGGCAAGGGCGCGCTGGGCCTTGCACAAGCTGATCTGTTTGTTGGCTACCGCGGCGATGCGTCGGCACCCACGGCCGTGCTGCTGCGTCACAACCAGCTGCATATTGAATTGCAAATCGATCGCAGCCATGAGATCGGGGCTTCCGACCCGGCCGGCGTCGCCGATGTGCTGATGGAGTCGGCGGTCACGACGATCATGGATTGCGAGGATTCGGTCGCTGCCGTCGACGGTGAGGACAAGGCGCTGGCCTATCGTAACTGGTTGGGCCTGATGAAGGGCGATCTGGTCGAAGCAGTGAGTAAGGGCGGGCGCAGCTTTGATCGCAAGCTCAATGCTGACCGTGAATATCGTGCGGCAGATGGTTCAAGTTTTTCGCTCAAGGGCCGCTCGCTGATGCTGGTCCGTAACGTCGGCCATCTGATGACCAATCCGGCCGTCCTTGACCGCAATGGCAACGAGGCCTACGAAGGTCTGCTCGATGCGATGTGCACGGTGCTGATCGCGATGCACGACTTGCGCAAGAGCAGCGGTTCACGCAACTCGGTGAAGGGTTCGGTCTACGTGGTCAAGCCCAAGATGCATGGTCCAGAGGAAGTTGCGTTTGCCGATGAAATTTTCACGAAGATTGAGGCGGCCTTGGGCCTGCCAACCAATACCGTGAAGATTGGGATCATGGACGAGGAGCGTCGTACGACGGTCAATCTGAAAGAATGTATTCGCGCCGCCAAGCGACGCGTCGCCTTCATCAACACCGGCTTCCTGGACCGGACCGGCGATGAAATCCATACCTCGATGGAGGCTGGTCCGATGGTGCGCAAGGCCGACATGAAGGCGCAGGCCTGGATCTCGGCCTACGAGTTGTGGAACGTCGACATCGGTCTGGCCTGCGGCCTGGCCGGGCGGGCGCAGATCGGCAAGGGCATGTGGGCGATGCCGGACCTGATGGCCGCGATGCTTGAGCAGAAGGTCGGCCATCCGCAGGCCGGTGCGAACTGCGCCTGGGTGCCGAGCCCGACCGCAGCGACGCTCCATGCCACGCACTACCACCGGGTCGATGTCATCGAGCGTCAGAAAGAGATCGCGCATGGCGGCCATCGCGCTGAGCTTGATCACATCCTGATGATTCCTGTGGCGCAGAACCCGGACTGGTCCCAGGCTCAGCTCACTGCTGAGCTGGAGAACAATGCACAGGGCATCCTGGGCTACGTAGTGCGCTGGGTCGACCAGGGAGTCGGATGCTCGAAAGTGCCTGACATCAACAACATCGGTCTGATGGAAGATCGTGCAACCTGCCGGATTTCGTCGCAGCACATTGCCAATTGGCTGCATCACAAGGTGGTATCGGAAACCCAGGTGATGGAAGTGATGAAGCGGATGGCCGCTGTGGTCGACAAGCAGAATGCGGGTGATCCGCTGTACACGCCGATGGCACCGTCGTTTGATGGCATTGCGTTCAAAGCGGCCTGCGATCTGGTGTTTGAAGGCCGTGTTCAGCCGTCGGGTTACACCGAGCCAGTCTTGCATGCGCGTCGTCTGGAACTGAAGGCCGCGGCCTGAGGAACCTGATCGATGCAGCCCCGGAAACGGGGCGTTTGAATCGGGCCGGAGCATGTTGTCATGCTCCGGTTTTCTTTTGCCGCGGTCTGTTCCCGGGTCCGGGGGAGGCGAGGAGCGACGCGATGATTACGTTCAGGCCGTCTGGCGATCGCGGCGCGTGAGCAGGGTCGCCATGACCACGGCCAGCAGGACCAGCAGCGCCGAGGATCCGATCAGTACGCTCTCGAAGCCGATCACTCCGACCAGAACGGAGCCCAGCGCGACTCCGGTCGACTGCCCTGAGAACAGCCCGACCGCGAATGCCGCAATCCCTGTTCCGCGCGCAGTCGGTGCCATCTGCGTGGCATGGACCTGCAGCGTGTTGTGCAGCATGAAAAAGCCCATGCCCGACAAGGCGCAGAAAAAGGTCTGCATTGGCCACCATTCGCCGCCGACGAGCAGCATACCGGCTGCAAAGAGGCCTGCCCCGCCGATCAGCAGTCTTTGTTCGCCCAGCAGCCGGATCAGGTGCGACGAACTCAGCGCATAGGTCATGCCGCCCAGACCAAAACCCGCGGCAGCCATTCCGCACTGCCACAGCGGCAACTCGTAGCGAAGATGCAGCCAGCTGGGCACATAGGCAAACGCCCCGTAGACGAGCATGCCTTCAAGAAACACAACGGTCAGCAGCACCCGGGCCCAGGGCATGGCGATCACCCCGCCAAACTGGCGGGCGATTGCCGATGGGGATGGCACAGGGCCGTCACTGCCCTCGCTGACAACTGTGCCATTGATCTTTGCAATCTGCTTGGCTCTTCGGGCATCCGAGAAAAGGACTGCTGCAACGGCGACCAGTACCAGTGCTGGAAATCCGAAACTCAGACGCCAGCCGATCGTGTCGGCCAGTACGCCGCCAGCCACCTGCCCGAACACGACGCCGATCGTTGACCCGGTCATGAATTTGGCCAGCACCGCCTGTCGGGCTTGATAAGGAACCGAGTCACCGATCCAGGCCAAAGAGAGCGGGATCAGTGCGGCACAGGCTGCACCCGTGAAAAAGCGCAACGTGATCAGTTGCATCAGCGACCCGGCAAACATGCAGGCCACAGAGGTCAATGCGGCTGCAACGCAGGCATAGCGGACCCATCGCAGCTTTCCGAAACGGTCGCCCATTGGACCGTGAATCAGCTGGAAGATGCCGTAGGCGATCGAGAAGGCGGTAATGGTCTGAGCCACTTCGGCCAGGGATTCTCCGAGTTCGGCCGACAACTGCGGCAGCATCGGGTCGCAGAGTCGGACCGAGGCCTGACTCGCGAATGCCCCGCATGAAAGCGTAATCAGCGTCCGGACCTGGCCGGAATCGAGTCTGTCTGCGGAGTTCATTGTGGAGGGGATTATTGACAATTCTTAAGGTGCGTTCAGGCTCAAGTCCCTAGACTCCGACCGCGCAGTGAAACGGAAGGTGATCGGCTCTGATCATCACTGCGTGCAGTCGAACTTTTGCAGGCTCGCTCCACACGCGCGGTGTGAGACGCTACTCGACGTTGTCGGGATCCTGCCAATGATTGTCTCGCTGCCGCTGCGCCGAGAGGCGACCTGGCACGTATATTCTGAATCGGTCGATGCCAGCGCACTGGCACCCCGGATTCTTTGAAAGTGGGGCATCGCATGTTTGGATTCACCGAAGAACAGGTTTCAGAATTCGGCATCACGTTCGGCCTTGCGGCCTTCATCGCCTACATGCTGTTCATCGTCTGGAACCTGGCGCGCAAATCCAACGCCGGTCGTTTCGGGACCTTTGTACTCTTCTTCGTGCTGGCCTTCGGCATGATCGGATTCATCGCCAAGAGCATCATTCAGTACCTGCTCGGCATCTGAGCGGCCTCTGTGGCGGCCAGCATCGGTCATTGCACGCGGGTTGACCTGCGTTTTCTGAGTTTTTCCCGGCCAGCAGGCGACGTCGGCCTCGCGACGAGTCGGTGCTGATTCACGCCGGACTGAAGCAGTTTTCTAAAGGATCAAAGGGGCGTCAGGATGAACAATAAGCATGTTACGGTGACCTACCGCCTGGATGGGCGGATTGCCGTGGTGACCGGTGCCGCCGGTGCGATCGGTTCGGCCATTGCGACCCTGCTCTCGGCTTGCTCGGCGCAAGTGGCCTTGCTGGACCTGCCCGCCAGCCGCGACCGACTCGACGCACTGGCTGCCTCGCTGCCGGGCAAGGCCATTGCAGTCAGTTGCGACGTCACCGACGAAGGCTCGGTCCAGGCGGCTGTGCAGCAGGTGGAGCGCGAGCTGGGCTGTTGTGACATTCTGGTCAACAACGCCGGGGTCCTTCCGCCTCATGCTTCACTGCAGGACACGACGCTCGAGGTCTGGGAGCGGACGATGGCGGTCAATGTCCGCGGCCCGTTTCTCTGCACACGCGAATTCGGCCGTCAGATGCTTGCTCATGGTCATGGCTGCATTGTCAATATTGGCTCGGTTGCAGCGGCCAAACCCAATGCACTGCCGCCGTACAACGTCAGCAAGGCAGCAATTCTTGCACTGACCCGCCACACGGCCGTTGAGTGGGGGCCGCGCGGAGTCCGCACGAACTCGGTCAGCCCCGGGTTCATCATGACGCCGATGTCGGCCGTCAATTACGCAAACGAGGAGCAGGTCAAGGCACGCATCGGCATGGTGCCGCTGCGCAGGCTGGGTACCGTCGATGACATCGCCCAGGCGGTCGCCTATCTGGCCAGCGAAGGCGCTGCGTTCGTCAACGGACAGGATCTGCTGGTGGACGGCGGATTTCTGGAGACGCCGCTGATGCATGCGCAGCCCCGATCCGATCAGTACGGAGGCTATCCGGGCTGAATCAACTAAGCCTGCCCGCAGCGCGACGAGGCTCGCGCTGGATCGTGCATCGGGCCGGCGTGATGGTCCGACGCAGGCATCGTTGTAATCAGAATGTCGACAGCGTGCTGTTGCGCAGGTCAGTCACCAGCATGCAGCCAGGCGCGTGCGTGATCACCAGCGGCAGCTTCGCAGCCTGCAGCGCCGCCTGCGGCGGGACCCCGCAGGCCCAGAACACCGGCATCTCGCCATCGCGGATGCTGACTGCATCGCCATAGTCGGGTTTGCTGATGTCAGCGATACCGATCCTGGATGGGTCGCCCAGATGGACCGGCGCACCATGCACGGCCGGGAACCGGGATGTGATCTGAACCGCGCGGATCGCATCGGCCCCGTTGAACGGACGCATTGAAACGACCAGCGGGCCTTGGAATGGACCGGCCGAAGCCGCCGGAATCGACGTACGGTACATCGACACATTGCATTGCTCGGTCTGATGTCGCAATTCCAGTCCGTCCTCGATCAGCGCTTCTTCGAATGAGAACGAACAGCCGATCGCGAAAGCGACCAGATCGTCACGCCACAGCGCGCTGATCTCAGTCGGCTCATCGACCAGCTTGCCATCGACCCAGACCCGGTAGCGCGGTAAATCGGTACGCAGATCAATGTCCTGGCCCAGCGTCGGCAGCGCAGGGCTGCCCGGCTGCGAAATTGCCAGCACCGGACAGGGTTTTGGATTGCCCTGGCAGAAGCGATGGAAATCGGCCGCATGCTCGGCCGGCAGGATCACCAGATTGGCCTGCACGTTGCCGCGCGCCAGTCCGGCAGTCGGGCCTGGAGCCTGACCGGCGCGGATTTTCTGGCGGGCTTGCAAACCGAGATTGGTGTCGGCGTTCATCGCAATGCTCCCTAAGATCAGTCCAGCAGACCGGCAGCAATCAGCGCCAGCCGGATCCGTTCGATTTCATCGGCGGGAATCTTCATCAGCGGCGGGCGCACCACAGCACGCGGAAGCTTGCCAAGCAAGACCAGCGCTTCCTTCATGCGGTTGTGCATGTCGACCCAGGGCTCCGCATAAAAAACTTCGGCGGTCGGCATGATCCGATCATGCAGCGCGCGCGCCGTCGCCAAATCGTTGGCCTGAACCGCCTGAAACAGCCGGGCCTGCAGGTCGGCAATCACCGAGCCACTTCCGGACAACAGTCCATTGCAGCCCAGGACCAGTGAACTGAACAGCCAGGCGCTGTGCGTGGTCAGTACATTCACTGGTGTCGGGCGTGATTGCAGCCGGCGGATCTGACGGTCATGCAGCTGCGGATTGGCACACCAGTCCTTGATGGCGCGCACCGTCGGCACCTCATCGCAGATACGCTCGAGCGTGGCCATCGGGTACCCCTGACCCCCGGCCGGCGGGTACTGAAAAATGATCAGCGGCAGATCGGTGACGTCGGCGATCCGCCTGAAGTGCTCAACTGCCATCTCCGGACGTTGTCCGAAGGTGTAAATGCCTGACGGAAAGACCAGCAGTGCCGAGGCGCCGCCTTCGGTCGCCATCTTGGCGATGCGCTGGCCTTCCAGGCTGCCTTCGCAGTAGACACCGGCCACGACCGGCGTCTTGTCGCCGATCTCGTCCATCGTGATTTCAAGCACGCGACGCTGCTCATCGAGGGTGCACGAGGCAACTTCGGACGAGTGTGCATTGGTCGTGATTGCGGAAATCCCGGGGGCTGAGGTGACGTCGCGCAGGTGGGCGCGGTAGGAAAGCTCATCAATTGACAGATCTTCGTGGAAGGGCAGCAGAACTGCCGGGATCACGCCATGGGGGATGAAATCCTTGTGTCTGGGCATCTCGCAGCTTCCTTGTTTTGCACCGCCCACTGAGCGGGAGGATGAGTTTGACACAGGCGTTTGCCTCGGACCAAACTGGGCGGTTAAACATCCTTCCACTCCTTGATAGAACAGGAATTCGCAATGTCTGACGAAACCCTCAAGCAGCTTTATGACAAGGGTCTTGCCATCCGCCGCGAGGTGCTCGGCGCCGAGTATGTTGATAACTCGATCAAGAACGCGACCGACTTCAATCGCACCTTTCAGGAAATGGTCACCGAGTACTGCTGGGGCGCCGTCTGGGGTCGCGAGGAGCTGACCCGTCGCGAACGCAGCATGATCAACCTGGCGATGCTGACCGCGCTGGGCCGCACCCACGAGGTTGAGCTGCATGTCAAAGGCGCATTGAACAACGGCCTGAGCGAAAAAGAGATCAGCGAAGTGCTGTTGCAGACGATGATTTATTGTGGCGTGCCTGCCGCGCTCGACAGCTTCCGCGCAGCCAAGAAAGCGATTACCGAACATGGCAGCAAATAACGCACTGACCCCGCCGGCCCGCATCGGGCTGGTCGGGCTTGGCCTGATGGGTGTGCCGATGGCCCGCAATCTGCTTGCTGCCGGCTATTCGCTCACAGTGTATGACGTCAACACGCAGGTGCTCTCCGATTTCGCTGCGGCCAATCCGGCTGCCAGCGCAGCGGCGAGTCTGCGCGCACTGGCTGGTGTCTGCGACGCCGTGATCACGATGCTGCCCAATGGCAAGATCGTCCGTGACGTGGTTCTGGAGGGTGCGGACAATCTCGCTTCAGGGCTGGCAGCCGGCACGCTGGTCATTGATATGAGTTCGTCGTCGCCGGTCGGGACCCGCGAGTTGGGCGAGTTGCTCGCGGCGCGCGGTCTGGCTCTGATCGATGCGCCGGTGTCAGGTGGCGTGCGTCGCGCAGTCGATGCAACGCTGGCGATCATGATCGGGGGCGACGATGCGCAGATCGCCCGTTGCGAGCCGCTGCTCAAGGCCATGGGACGTGACCTGTTCCGCACTGGCGGGCTTGGCACGGCACATGCGATGAAGGCGCTGAACAACTATGTGTCAGCGGCCGGCTTTGCTGCTGCTGCAGAAGCTGTACTAGCCGGCACCCGCTTCGGTCTGGATCCGGCTACTGTCGTGTCAGTGCTCAATGCCTCCACCGGGAAGAACAATTCCACCGAGCTGAAATTCCCGCAACAGGTGCTGACGCGCAAGTTTGCGGCCGGCTTCAGCCTTGGGCTGATGGTCAAGGATCTGCGCACCGCGTTGGAAGTGGCACAGGCGACTGGCATGAAGGCGCCGATCGCACAGGCCACGGTTGATGAATGGGCTGGTGCCGAAGCTTTGCTCGGACCGGGCGCCGATCACACGGCGATGGTCAAGTTTGTCGAACATCTGGCTGGCAGCACCATTGAAGACGGACCAATCCAGGGAGACTGATGATGCAGCCGTACGAGGTCTATGCAATCCGCTACGCCACCGTCGAGCGTCGTGCGCACGAGAATTTCATTGGCGGCGATCCGCATGAAACCAGTGCCACGATGGATTATTTCGTCTGGTTGGTTCGCAATGATCAGCATCAGTTTGTCGTCGACACCGGATTCGGTCCGGAATCGGCGCGTCGCCGCCAGCGTCACTTCCTGCGGCCGCCCACCGAAGGGCTGGCGATGCTCGGTGTTGATGCGCAGAAGGTCAGCGATGTGATCCTGACGCACATGCACTACGACCACGTCGGTAATTTCGACAAGTTCCCGAACGCACGCTTTCACCTGCAGGATCAGGAAATGTCGTTTGCGACCGGTCGCTACATGTGCTGCGGCCCGTTCTCGCATGCGTACGAGGTCGACGAGGTGGTCGGCATGGTGCGTCGCGTCTATGCCGGTCGTGTCGAGTTTCATGATGGCGATGCCGAAATTGCACCGGGTGTCTCGCTGCATCACATCGGCGGACACACGATGGGGCTGCAGGCCGTCCGCGTCTGGACCAAGCTTGGTTGGCTGGTGTTGGCCTCGGATGCCAGTCATTACTACGCGAACATGCTTGAGGGGCGTCCGTTCCCGATCGTCATCGACGTGGCGAAGATGGTCGATGGTTGGAAGAAGCTGGCAAAGCTTGCGTCGGCGCCGCAGTACGTGATCCCTGGCCATGACCCGCTGGTGATGCAGCGCTACAAGGCACCTGAGCCGTCCATGCAGGGCGTGATCGTGCGCCTGGATGCAGAACCCGAAGTCTGAACTGATGCCGGAATGCGATGAATCGCATTCCAAGCAAGGAGAAAAGCATTGAGCTACGAAACCATTCTGTATGAAGAGGAAGGCCCGATCGGCTGGCTGACCCTGAATCGCCCCGATGACGGCAACATGTTCACACCGCAGATGTGTCACGAGATTCGTGACTGCATCAATGAGGTTCGGCGCGAGACCCGAACCCGCGTGTTGGTCATCACCGGGGCCGGCGACCGCTTCTTTTGCATCGGCGGACGCAAGGAAGGCATGGAAGACACGCTGCTGTACGCCGGCGTGCTGCCCACGCTGGAAATGTACGAATCGATTGATCGGTTGCAAAAGCCGGTGATCGCATCGGTCAACGGTTACGCAGTCGGTGGCGGCAATGTGCTGCAGGTGGTCTGCGATCTGACCATCGCCAAGGAAAGTGCTGTCTTTCGCCAGGTCGGTCCGATGATGGGCAGCTTCGATGCTGGCTTCGGCACCTGGTATCTGGAGGATGCGATCGGCAAGAAGCGCGCCAAGGAAATGTGGTACCGGAATATCCGTCTGACTGCTCGCCAGGCGCTTGACTGGGGCCTGATCAACGAGGTCGTGCCGGACGATGAACTGCGCGAAGCCACCCGCAAGATGGCTCTGGAGATCGCCGACCGTGGACCGTTCGCACTGGCCTCGATCAAGGGTGCATTCAATGCGCGTCATGGCGGAGTCAATGGCCTGGCACGTGTTGCGCATGACCTGCTGCTGCGTGGCTATCTGGGCACCGACGAATCGCATGAGTTGAGTGCTTCGTTCCGCGAGAAGCGTCAGCCCGATCCGGACAAATTCGGGCACTGAAAAGTATCGTGCTGCTCAGACTTTTCGATCACCCGGCCGCCCGCTCCTATTACGAGATCGGGGCATGGACCTCTGAAACCTTCTACGCAGCGCTGCAACGCCATGCGGCGCAGCGCCCGGACGACTTCGCGCTGCGCGATGCGCGGGTGCGCCTGACCTGGCGGGCTTTGCTTGGCTGGGTCGATGCCTGTGCAGAGAGTCTGCATCAGGATGGTCTTCGGATCGGCGATCGGGTCGCGGTCTGGCTGCCCTCGCGCGCTGAGAGCGTGGTCGTGTTCCTCGCCTGTGCGCGCAATGGCTATGTCTGCTGCCCATCCTTGCACCAGAACTACACGGTGGCCGAGATTGGACTGCTGCTTGAGCGTGCCCGCGCCCGGGCGCTGTTCATGCAACCGGGTTATGGCGCGGATGCCAAGACGGCCGATGTCATCGGTACGGCGCTGAGCAATCCGCTCGTCAAGGCGGTGTACGCGGTTGGTGCCCGCGATGAGCGCGCGCGCCTTTTCGAGCAACCGGGTCAGGATGTTGTCGTGCAGTGCCGTACGCCGGCCGTCACGGATCCGGACAAGATCGTCTATCTGGCTTTCACGTCGGGCACGACCGGCACGCCCAAGGGCGTCATGCATTCGGACAACACGCTGCTGGCCAATGGCAGGGCGATGGTGCGCGACTGGCACCATGACCATCGCACCGTGCTGCTTTCGCTGTCGCCGATGAGTCATCACATCGGGACGGTGGCGATCGAGCAGCAGCTGGCGGCTGGTCTTGAGCTGGTTGTCAACGATCCGCCCGCCGGTCTGCAAGCGATCGACTGGATCGTGCAGTCAGGCGCCACCTACGTGATGGGCGTGCCGACGCATGCGATCGACATCCTGGCAGAAATTCGCAGACGTTCTCTCGATGCGCTGGGAAGTGTTCGGCTGTTCTATATGGCCGGCGCGCCGATTCCGCGCGAGGTTGCGCAGTCTTTCCTGTCGATGGGCATCACGCCGCAGAACATCTACGGCATGACCGAGAATGGCTCGCATCAGTACACGCGCCCGGATGACGCGGCGCAAACGATTGTCGAGACCTGCGGCCGGCCGGCGGATGGCTTCGAATGTGCAATTTTCGATGCCGAGAATGTCGACCTTCCTTTGGCGGCCGGCGAGGTCGGAGAGATTGCCACGCGTGGGCCGTTGCTGATGCTTGGCTACTATGACAACCAGGCGGCTACCGAAGATTCCTTCAACCGCGGTGGCTGGTTTCTGTCCGGTGATCTGGGCACGCTCGATGAGCATGGCAATCTGCGCTTCGTGGGGCGCAAGAAGGATCTGATCATCCGGGGTGGACATAACATTCATCCAGCGCGTCTCGAAGATCTGGTTCATCGACATCCGGCAGTGCTCAAGGCGGCGGTTTTCGGTGTGCCTGATGAACGGCTTGGCGAGAAGGTCTGCTTATCAGTTGTGCTGCGCCCGGGCCAGACCGCCGATGCGCAGCAGCTGCTGGCCCATCTGCATGAAACCGGGCTGTCGAAATACGACATGCCCGAATACTTTGCGCAGCTCGAGGCGTTCCCGCTGACCGCCAGCGGCAAGATTCTGAAGCGCGAGCTGATCGATTGGGTCAAGTCCGGCAGACTCGCGCCACAGCCGGTGCGCTGGACTGAACCTCAGCGCTGAGTGGGCGTCGGCGCTCCAGTCGGGAGCCCACCGCTGCACCCAGTCAGGGATTCCCGCCAAGGCCGACAACGAATTCCAAAGGAAGCCCGAAAGGGCGCCCATCACAACAGGCATTTTTAAATGGCAATTGAATTATCAAGGCACGAGGAATTCGCGCTGATCCGGCTGAACCGGCCGCAGGCACTCAATGCGCTGTCGTTCGCGCTGCTGCGCGATCTCGGTGCGGTGCTTGACGAGGTGGCTGCCTCGGACGCGCGTGCGCTGATCATCACCGGCGCAGGCGACAAGGCCTTCTGTGCAGGCGCCGACATCAAGGAGCTGACCGAGCGTTCGCTGATCGACCAAAAGCGCGGCGCCGAACTTGGTCAGGCGGTGATGGCTAAGCTGGACCGTCTGCCGATCGCCTCGGTGGCCTTGATCAACGGCTATGCGTTCGGGGGCGGGCTGGAGCTTGCAATGGCCTGTACGTTCCGGCTGGCAACACCGCGCGCGAAGGTCGGTCTGCCTGAAATCAAGCTCGGACTGATTCCCGGTTATGGCGGCACGCAGCGGCTTCCAAGGCTGGTCGGCGAGGCGCGAGCGCTAGAGATGGTGATGACCGGAAAAACGGTCGATGCGCAGACCGCGCTGCAATGGGGGCTGGTGAACCGGATTGTCGAAGGTGACCCGTTCGAGCAGGCTCTGGCCTTCACCCGTGAGTTCAGTGCGCACAGCCTGCCGGTGCTGGGCTTTGCCCGCGATGCGGTGCGCCGTGCCCTGGATACACCGCTGGCCGAAGGCCTGAAGATTGAGGCTGATCTGTCAACGCTGGCGTATCAGACAGCCGATGCCGCTGAAGGCATGGCCGCCTTCATGGAAAAGCGCCCGGCGCGCTTCGGAGATCGATGATGAGTACAAAAGTGGTTGCAGTGACCGGAGCCAGCCGGGGCATTGGTGCGGCGATCGCACTTGAGCTTGCACGTCGCGGCTTCGTTGTCGGCTGCCTGAGCCGCAAGGGACAGGGGATTGAGACCCTGGAAGTCCCGGCTGAACTCGTCGCGCAGATGGAGTGCATCGCCTGCGATGTTGATGATGAAAAGTCGGTCGCTGCAGCTTTCAAGGAATTGATGAAGCGCCGTGGCCGGATGGATGCGCTGGTCAACAATGCCGGCATTCATCGCACGGCCCGCTCGTCCGAAATGCAAACCGTCGAATACGATGCGGTGATGAATACCAATGCGCGCGCGGTGTACGTCGCGTGCCGCGAGGCCTATCCGTATCTTTGCGCAGAAGGCGGCACCATCGTCAATATCGGTTCCTTCTTCGACAAGATGGGCGTCAAAGGCAATCTGGCCTACTGCGCCTCGAAGGCGGCGGTCGGCGCCATCACGCGTTGCCTGGCCGTCGAATGGGCCTCAAAGCACATTCGTGTACTTGATGTTGCGCCCGGTTACATCGAGACCGAGCTCAATGCCGATGCGATGCAGGGATCGCTGCGCGAATTCCTGCAGACGCGCATTCCGGGCAAGCGTCCCGGACGTCCGGACGAGGTTGCAAGGCTGGTCGGCGCGTTGATCGCGGACGATATCCCATTCATGACCGGTGAGACGATCTATATTGATGGGGCTCAGGCGATTGCCCACTGAGCCGCTCGGCTCGTGTATCACTGCAGAACAATTCGCGCGAGGAAAATCTGATGAATGTGTTCGACCGACTCGACGCCAGCCTGGTGCTGGCCGACGAAGAAAAAATGCTGGTCGACAGTGTGCGGGAGCTGGCGCGCAACGAGATCGCGCCGCGTGCCGATGCGTTTGATCGCAGCGGTGAGTTTCCGTGGGAAAACGTGCGCGCGATCAATGCCCTCGGGCTGAACCAGATGTTCATTCCCGAGGAGTTTGGCGGTGCGCCGCTGTCTTACACGGCCTATCTGGCCTGCGTGCGCGAGATCAGTCAGGCCTGTGCATCGACCGGCATCATCTGGGCGACCAACTATCACGGCATGAAACCGCTGATTGATTTCGGCAGTGATGAGCAGAGACAGCGTCTGCTGCCAAGGATCGCTGACGGCGGGCTCGGTTCACTGGCAATCACAGAACCGTCGGCCGGCTCGGATGCGACCGGCATGAAGACCCGTTTCACGCCGGATGGCGATCACATCGTCGTGGATGGGGGCAAGACTTTCATCACCAATGGCGATTGCGCCGACCTGTACCTGTTGTTCGGTAAGTGGAGCGAGATTGATGATCCCAAGGCGGCGATCTCCGCGCTGATTGTCGAGAAGGGAACGCCCGGGCTGTCCGTGGTGCGCACCGAGGAAAAGATGGGGCATCGTGCTTCCAGCACAGCAACCATTGCCTTCGATGGCATGCGGGTGCCGCGGGCCAATCTGCTCAGAGCTCCTGGCGACGGATTGAAGATCCTGTTTGGCTCACTGAACAAGTCGCGTCCCAGCGTAGCCGCGCACGCGCTCGGCATTGCGCGCGCTGCCTGGCAGGATGCGATTGCCTACATCAACGAGCGTCAGCAGTCCGGTCGACGCATCGTGGAATTCCAGGGTATTCAGTTCATGTTGGCGGACATGGCAACCGATCTTGCACAGTGCGAGGGCTGGTTGTGGCATGTTGCCCGACTGGTCGAGTCGGGAGCCGATGATTTCGGTATTGAGGCTTCGATGCTGAAGATGCGCGCCTCTGATCTGGCCATGAAGATCTCCACCGAGGCGGTTCAGCTGCTGGGCGGCTATGGCTATTGTCAGGATCATCGGGTTGAGCGGCTGATGCGAGATGCCAAGATCACGCAGATCTGGGAAGGGACCAATCAGATTCATCGTCAGCTGATCGGGCGCAGTTTCATGGAAAAGCGCAGCCGCTCCTGAGGGCGGTCAGGCAACCATCAACAAGGCAAGCAAATGACTGAAATAAAAACTGTCGGTGTCGCCGGCTGCGGCACGATGGGGGCAGGCATCGCGATCGTCTGCGCACGGGCAGGCTTTCGCACAATTGTTTATGACACCCGTGCCGATGCCCTTGAGCGTGCGCGCGGGCAGACCGAGGCCTTCTTTCAGAAGTCTGTGCAGCGCGGCAAGCTGGCCGCGGACGAACTGCCGACTATCCTGCAACGCTTCGAGTACACGACCAGCATCGACGGGCTCGCTCCCTGTGACCTGGTCATTGAGGCTGTTTTCGAGGATCTGAAGGTCAAGCACTTGCTGTTCTCACAGATCCATCCGGTGGTGGCCGAACACACGATCTTCGCTTCGAACACGTCGACGATTTCCATCACTGAGATTGCCGGTGGCTCGGGCCGCCCTGATCGCTTCGTCGGCATGCATTTCTGTCTGCCGGCGCAGTTGATGAAGCTCGTGGAAATGTCGCCGGGCCTGGTCACCAGCGATGAGACCTTCGACAAGGCCTGGGCCTTTTGCCAGGCACTCGGCCAGAACCCGGTGCGCACGCAGGACAGCCCCGGATTCATCCTCAATTACTTCCTGATCCCGTTCAACAACGACGCGATCCGGCTGGTTGAGCAGGGCGTTGCCGAGCCGGCCGATATTGATCTGGCGATCAAGACCGCGATGGGTTATGCGATGGGTCCGTTCGAGCTCCTGGATCTGGTCGGCATGGATACCCAGGTGCTGCTGTGTGACGCGATGCATGGCCTGACGCACGAGGCACGCGCCACCTGCCCGGCACTGGTCAAGCGAATGATCGCGGCCGGTCACCTGGGCAAGAAGACCGGTCGTGGCTTTCACAGCTACGGCGACACCAAGATGTTCGGAGCCTGAAGATGCTGCGTTATGTGATTGAGAAGCATGGCGAAAGCCGTTCGTTCCCTGCCGATGAGCCGCAGACCCATCCGCTGCTGGTCAACGCGGCCGATCATCCGGAAACCCACGGTCCGCGCGATGTGCTGGTCCTGATCGGCAGCGACGCGGGTGCGGCATTGTCGCGCGTCAAATATCCGGCTGCCTGGCGCGCAATTCTTGTCGAGCTTGGGACCGAATGCCTGGGCGTTCATACCGGCGAGGACCGGGGCGATGAGGGTTCAAACGTACTCGGCTTCGCGCGCTTTCGGATGGGGCAGGCCATGCCGACCGCGCTTGTCGAACTGGTCCGTCAACCGAATTCAGAGGCCGATGCGATTGCCGCAGCGCGCGAGGCGCTGGAGTCAGCTGGCTTGAAAGTGGCGGTATGCAACGATTTCCCAGGGCGCATCGTGGATCGGCTCATCCGTCCGTACCTGAATGCCGCTCTACGCAGGCTGGATGAAAAACTGGCCAGTGCTGACGATATGGACAAGACGCTGATGCTCGGGCTCGGTTATCCCGAAGGCCCGATTTCCCTGCTGCATCGCACCGGCCTGGCCGAGCATCACGATGTCAGTCAGGCACTTTACGAGGCGCTTGGTGACGCGGCCTACTCGCCTGCTCGCCGAGCGCAGGTTGCCAAGGCTCGGCAGTCGCGCGGCTGATCAGTTCGTCAGGAAGCGGATCAGGTCGTCTTTGGCTTTGGCTGTGACTTCCTCATCCGATTCATTGGTGTTCTGGCAGCCCTGCATCTTGCAACCCATCCGCGTGAAAAACGAGTAGGTCCGCCCGTGGTCCCATCCATGGGTGGCGTTCGGGTAAACGACAACGCGGGAGGCTTTTCTCTGAGCCTCGTCGGTCATGGCGTTGACGAGACTCTGGCAAGCTTGCGGATCGCGATCCTCGTAATCGTCCTTCCCACCAGCCAGAATCAGCAGCGGCATTGCGCTCCAACGCGACAGAAAGTCATCCGGGAAGTTGTCATCGATCATGATGTTTCGCTTGCCCTTGACCATCGTCTCCAATGTGAAGCAGGTCGGATAGAACGCAATCCCGGAATGAAATTTCAGCTTGCCGTCAGTGAATTTCCTGGCCGCCCAGTCGCTCGCTGTGTAGATGGTCATGTTCGCGCCATAGGACAGACCCATGACCGAAATTTTCTGACTGTTGACCTCGGGCATCTTGGCCAGATACTGGAGCGCGCCAAAAGCCTGGGCGAGGAATTGTGCCGGTTCATGAGCCTCACGGCGGCTTGCCAGCGGATACGCGAACATCCGTGGTTCCAGGGTGACGAAGCCGTTTTTTTGAAGCAGCTCGCCATACTGCTCGGTGGTGCCGCTGCGCCAGCCACCTGCGTGGTGCAGGATGACGATGGCTTTGTGCGGACCGGGGCCCTCAGGCTTGCGGAGCACAGCCTCGAATTGATCGGTGCCGGCATTCATGCCGGTGTATGCGATCTGGACGACTTCCTGCGCCTGGGCTGTCGTGAACAGGGAACCGGACATTAAGCACAATAGAGCAGCGATCAAACGGCGCATTTAGAGTTTCCCCCACGACAGTGTCGTTGGATTGATTAAAGGAAGGTGATTCTTGTCGAGACCACTTGAAGGCGTCAAGGTTCTGGATTTCAGCACATTGCTGCCCGGACCTGTCTGTACTCTGATCCTGGCCGAGGCAGGGGCGGAGGTGATCAAGATTGAGCGGCCAGGTGCCGGCGATGAAATGCGCACGTATGTTCCGCGATCCGGAGCCGACAGCGTCAATTTCGCACTGCTCAATCGTGGCAAGCAATCAATTGCCATCGATCTGAAGGATCCGGATCAGCGTGAACGTCTGATGCCGATGATCCGCGAGGCGGATGTTGTTGTCGAGCAGTTCCGGCCTGGCGTCATGGACCGTCTTGGGCTTGGGTACGAAGCTCTTGCGCAGATCAATCCCGGCATCATTTACTGTGCGATCACTGGCTACGGCCAGAGCGGTCCTCGTGCGATGGTGGCTGCGCATGACCTGAACTATGTGTCCGAATCCGGCATGCTGTCGCTGACCGCAGGAGCGGACGGCGCGCCGGTGCTTCCGCCGGCACTGATTGCAGACATTGCCGGTGGCGCCTATCCGGCCGTCATCAACATCCTGATGGCGCTGCGCGAGCGCGACCGTTCAGGCCGGGGCAGCAAGCTCGATATTTCGATGAGCGACAACCTGTTCACCTTCCTTTACTGGGCGATTGGCGAGGGAACAGCGACTGGCGACTGGGCACGGCCTGGCAGTGGACTGGTGACCGGCGCGAGTCCGCGTTATCAGATTTATCGCACCGCTGATGAGAAATTCGTTGCAGCTGCCCCCTTGGAGCAGCGCTTCTGGGAAAATTTCTGCGCGCTCATCGATCTGCCGCAGGCACTGCGTGATGACGCTGTTGATTCGCAAGCAACTCAGGCTGCAGTGACAAAGCTGATCGGTGCACAGACCGCTGATCACTGGCGTGGACGCTTCGTCGGGCATGATGTCTGCTGCACGATTGTTGCCAGCGTCCAGCAGGCCATGGACGATGAGCACTTCAATGCACG
>JAURMJ010000186.1 GCA_030830765.1 Quisquiliibacterium sp. | reverse complement strand
TTATGCAAGGCAGGCACGCGCAACAAGGTATGGCCGTAGCGGGTCTGACCAGTGGACATTGACTGGGCGTAGCCCGCCCAATGCCGAGCCCGAAACCGCTCAGGCGTGATCAGATCCAGCGACTGTCCGATGGCCGCGATCCAGGCGGCACGCAGAGCGTCAGGGATTGCATGGTGTTCGAGCAGCCAGCGTCGGGGTTCTTCGCCGAAATTTTCCACATCAAGCGTGGGGCGCAGTGCGAATGGTTTGACCGCGCCTAGCGCATGAATTCTGCCGATGAACCGCCCAATCCACTCCAGCGTCTTCGGGTCGTCCAGTTCTGGTGCTCGTCCACCCCGGCGCGGGTACAGCGCCAATCGAAACTTGCCGAATTGATGCAGGCTTGCCCCATCGATCTGCATTGGGGCGACCACCGGGATCTCGTGGGCTGCCAGCTCGGCGGTGAACGCATGCTCTTCAAGGATCTGGGCGTCGCTCCAGCGCTCAGGGCGGTAGAACTTGGCCACCACATACTCACCGCTTTCCAGACCGATTTGAAAGACGCGATTCTCAAAGCTGTTCAGCTGCAGAACGCGGCCATCGCAGTGCAGTCCAGTGGATTCGATGGCATCCAGAAGCAGGTCGGGAGTCAGCGAGAAATAGGGAGCTTCGTGTTCAGCCAGCCGCGGGTTGCGCCTCTCGGCAAAGGCAGGCTGCGATTCATCATCAGGAGGTTGTGCATCTTCTTCATCGGCGGCAGTGGTCATGGATCGATTCTAAGGGCTCGCGCTTGCGGGGTGGACGTCATCCGCCTGGACGGATGACTCGGACAGGCATGACCCCGCTAGAATGAAGGCGCTGCCAGCCAATCAGGAGCTCTTGTGGCGATTTTCGACAGATCTGCCCTGAATCCCGGAGTTGCCCCGCGGGAAGTGTTCGGCTGGGCGATGTACGACTTCGCCAATTCGGGCTACACGACGGTGGTGCTGACCGCAGTCTTCAACGCCTACTTCGTTGCCGGAGTCGCGGCGAACGCCCAGTGGGCAACACTTGCCTGGACGCTGTCACTGGCCCTGTCGAATGCCCTGGTAATCCTGACCGCGCCGGCGATCGGTGCCTATGCCGACGCTTTCGGCGTCAAGAAACGTCTGCTGCTGCTCTCGACAATCGGATGCGTTGCAGGAACGCTGGCTTTGTCATTCGCACAGCCGGGTACGGTGATGCTCGCAATCCTGGCGATTGTCATCTCGAATTACTTTTTCAGCATCGGCGAGGGGCTGGTGGCTGCATTCCTGCCGCAGCTTGCCCGTCCGCAATCCCTGGGCAAGGTTTCCGGATGGGGGTGGAGTTTTGGCTATTTCGGCGGCATGTTGACACTCGGTCTATGCCTTGCGCTTGTGCTTTCCGCTCAGGCATCAGGCAAGCCTGCCGCCGAATTTGTTCCGCAGACGATGCTGGTCACCGCCGCGATCTTCTCGCTGGCAGCAATTCCCACCTTCGTGCTTTTGCGTGAGCGCGACAACGGGACTGAGCGAATGGGTGCGCTTGATGGATTAAGCGCGTTTGCCCGTCTTCGCCGCACTTGGCGTGAGTCCGCGCGATTTCGAGATTTCAGGCGCTTTCTGATGTGCGGCTGCAGCTTCCAGGCCGGTATCTCGGTGGTCATTGCATTGGCGGCGATCTACGCCGAACAGGCCATGGGGTTTCGGCAGACTGAAACAATGATGCTGGTGTTCCTGGTGAATATCGCGTCGGCCGTCGGGGCCTTTGCATTCGGGTACTGGCAGGACCGTCTCGGACATCGCAGGGCACTTGCGATCACCTTGTTGGGCTGGATTCTGATGGTCGCGCTTGCCGCCGGAGGGCGCAGCGTTGAGCTTTTCTGGGTGGCCGCCTTGATCGCCGGTCTGTGCATGGGGTCGAGCCAGTCGTGCGGACGCGCGATCGTCGGAGTGATGGCCCCTTCCGATCGATTGGCTGAGTTTTACGGCTTGTGGACCTTCGCGTCGCGTCTGGCGGCGATTATCGGGCCGGTTACTTACGGCTTGGTCACCTGGCTGACACTGGGCAACCACCGTCTGGCGATCGCAGTGACTGGACTTTTCTTCGTGGTCGCGCTGCTGATTCTGCGCGGAGTCGATTTTGTGCGGGCATCCTCAGCTGCGCAGCAGCGGTTGGCCCGAGATGCGGCCTAATGAGTCAAGATCCAGTCAGCGCAGCAGGTGAGTGTGGTCCGCTGTAGGGTCGTGAGCCGCGGTGTTCGCGCTGATAACGGCGGCTCATCCCGACCGGTCCGCAGATCGACCGATCAGGAATCACCCTCAGCGGCCAGTGCGGGCAGCGTCTGCGCCCAAGGGTGCTCACGCTCAAGCTGAGCCGACAACTGCAGCAGCTGCGCGTCCTGCCCGAAGCGCCCAAGCAACTGAACTCCGATCGGCAGACCATCGTGCGACATGCCCAGGGGCAGCGAAATGGCCGGCTGGCCGGTCATGTTGGCCAGCGGGGTATAGGGCGAGTAATGAATCAGGCCCTGCGGTCCCAGCCGGTAGTCTAGAAAATCGGGATTCGACATCGCCCAGCGGCCAAGTCGAGCCGGGGTCTCGGCCAGCACGGGCATCAGCATGAAATCAAATCCTTGGTCTGCGGTCTCACCTTCAAAGAAGGCCGCAATGATCCGGTTCATC
>JAURMJ010000185.1 GCA_030830765.1 Quisquiliibacterium sp. | reverse complement strand
CAGTTCGTCGGAACCATTGCCCAGCACAAGTTCATGCCCCTGAGGAACCCCCAGCCGCTCGCGGATCGATTGCTTGAGCTCCGTATAGGCTGGCTGCGGATAGCGATTCACCGAGACATCGGCCAGTCTGGCGGCCAGTTCGGCGCGCAGCGATTCAGGCAGACGATAGGGATTCTCCATCGCATCAAGCTTGATCAGCCCACTGGAGGATGGCACATGGTAAGCAGCCATCGCGCGGACGTCGGCACGCACCACACGCTGCACATATTCATCGGCCACCGACTGACTTGCGCTTGAATTCATGATTCAGCCCTGATTAGAGGGATCGAGTCGCATTCTGGCGCTACGGGCATGCGCCTGCAAACCTTCGCCATCGGCCAACGTACCGGCGATCTGGCCCAGCGACTGCGCGCCGGCCCGCGAAATTTCGATGATGCTCGAGCGTTTCTGGAAATCGTATACGCCGAGTGGCGACGAGAACCTGGCTGTGCGCATCGTCGGTAACACGTGGTTCGGTCCCGCACAGTAATCACCAAGTGCCTCGGACGACCAGGGCCCCAGGAACAGGGCACCAGCATGGCGAATCCTGTCGGCCCATCGGCCCGCGTCTGCAGCGACCGAAATCTCAAGATGCTCGGGCGCGATCTGGCTGGCCAGTTCGCAGGCCTGCTCCATATCGCGTACAAGGATCAGCGCCCCTCGATTAGCCAGCGATGTGGTAATCGTTGCCTGACGCGGCATCTGCGGCAGCAGCCGGGTGATGGCCTCATGAACCTGATCGATGTAGGCGGCATCGGGACAGAGCAGGATCGACTGCGCCATCTCGTCGTGTTCAGCCTGCGAGAACAGATCCATTGCCACCCAGTCCGGATTCGTGCTGCCGTCCGCAAGCACAAGGATCTCACTGGGTCCGGCAATCATGTCAATGCCGACCGTTCCAAAGACACGCCGCTTGGCCTCGGCCACATAGGCGTTGCCGGGACCAACGATCTTGTCGACCGCCGGCACAGTCTGCGTGCCGTACGCAAGGGCGCCGATCGCCTGCGCACCACCGATCGTGAATACGCGATCGACACCGGCAATGGCAGCCGCTGCAAGCACCATCTGGTTGCGAACACCATCCGGCGTGGGAACAACCATCACGAGCTCGGAGACCCCGGCCACCTTGGCCGGAATCGCGTTCATCAGCACGGATGATGGATAGGCGGCCTTGCCTCCGGGCACGTAGAGCCCTACGCGATCCAGCGGACCAATCCGCTGTCCAAGCCGCGTCCCATCAGGCTCGGTATAGGACCATGACTCGGCACGCTGATGCTCGTGATAACGCCGCACGCGCTCGGCCGCAGCCTGCAGCGCACTGCGCTCCGAGTCAGGCAGGCCATCAAGAGCCGCCTGCAGCTGCGCGCGCGACATCTCCAGTTCAGCCACCGAAGCAACGCTCAGTCGGTCAAAGCGGGCTGTGTACTCAAGCAGCGCGTCATCGCCGCGCTTGCGCACATCCGCAAGAATCTGCGCGACCGTCGTTTCGATCTGGGCATCCTGCGTCGCTTCGTAAGCGAGCAGCGCATCCAGTCTGCTGCGAAAATCGGCATCGCGAGCATCGAGTCGGGCAATTAGAGCGGGCTGGGACATGGCTCAGTCCTGAGGTACTGCTGCGGCAAGCGCGGCGAGCAAGGGACGGATTCGCGCTGCCTTGGTCTTGAGCGAGGCCTGATTGACGATCAGACGCGATGAAATCGGCATGATCTCCTCGACCTCGACCAGATTGTTGGCCTTGAGCGTGCTGCCGGTACTGACGAGGTCGACGATGGCATCGGCAAGCCCGACCAGCGGAGCAAGCTCCATCGAGCCGTACAGTTTGATCAGATCAACATGCACACCCTTGCTGGCGAAATGCTGCCGGGCAGTCTCGACGTATTTAGTCGCCACGCGCAGCCGCGCACCGCGGCGCACTGCCGACTCATAGTCAAAACCTTTTTCGGTGGCGACACACATCCGGCAGCGACCAATCTTCAGATCCACCGGCTGGTAGAGCCCATCACCGCCATGCTCAATCAAGACATCCTTGCCGGCAACACCGATATCGGCTCCGCCATATTGAACGTAGGTCGGCACGTCGCTGGCCCGCACGATCACCATGCGCAACAGCGGATCGCCCGTCGGCAGAATCAGGCGCCGCGATTCGATGACCGACGGGTCAACAGGAATGCCGGCAGCCGCCAGCAGCGGAACCGTATCGTCAAAGATCCGGCCCTTGGACAGGGCCAGCGTGATCAAGGCATTGCCATCCATGATTCGTTCAGCTCGCTCTCCGGATGCAGGCTCCGACGCCGGAAAGCTTGGCTTCCATCGACTCGTAGCCGCGATCCAGGTGATAAATACGGTCAACAACGGTCTGGCCGTCGGCAACCAGTCCTGCAATCACAAGACCGGCGGAGGCTCGCAGGTCGGTCGCCATCACGGAAGCTCCTGAGAGGGTCGGCACTCCGCGGACAATGGCGGTGTTGCCTTCAATCGTGATGTCCGCCCCGAGCCGCTGCATCTCGAGCACATGCATGAAGCGGTTCTCGAAGATGGTCTCGGTGATGACGCCTGCACCCTCGGCCACCGTATTCATCGCCATCATTTGCGCCTGCATGTCGGTGGCAAAACCGGGAAACGGTGCGGTACGCAGGTTGATTGCCTTCGGACGCGCGTTCATCATCAGGTCGATCCAGTCTGGCCCGGTTTCAATTTGAGCACCAGCCTCGCGAAGTTTTTCGAGCGTGGCATCCATCGTGCTCGGCGTCACCGAGGTCAATCGCAGCCGCCCGCCGGCAGCCGCCACCGCACAAAGAAAAGTTCCAGCCTCGATCCGATCGGGCATGACCCGGTGACTTGCGCCATGCAGCCTCTCTACTCCCTGGATTGAGATCCGGTCGCTACCGGCACCTTCAATCCTTGCGCCCATCGCAATCAGGGCATTGGCCAGGTCGACGACCTCGGGTTCGCGCGCCGCGTTTTCGATGATCGACTCACCCTGTGCCAGGGTGGCCGCCATCATCAGGTTTTCAGTCCCAGTGACCGTGACCATGTCGGTGATGATACGGGCCCCGCGCAGGCGCGAGGATTTCGCGACCACATCACCATGCTCGATCCCGATCTGCGCGCCCATGGCCTGCAGACCCTTGATGTGCTGGTCGACTGGCCGCTGTCCGATTGCACACCCGCCGGGCAGCGATACCCGAGCTTCACCGAATCGGGCCAGCAACGGCCCAAGCACCAGAATGGAAGCCCGCATCGTGCGCACAAGATCGTACGGGGCATGCGGTGCGTTGATCGTCGATGCATCGATCGTCACGCAATCACCTTCCTGTGAACTGCGCACGCCCATGCCGGCCAGCAGCTTCAGCGTTGTGGCCACATCATGCAGTTTGGGAACATTCGAGACCATCAGCGGATCGGAAGTCAGCAGTCCAGCAGCAAGAATCGGCAACGCCGCATTCTTGGCACCGGAAACGGCAATGCTGCCCTCGAGTCGGCGGCCGCCTTCGATCAGCAACTTGTCCATCAGCTGTTCGAACCTGAGAATTCTTCCGGGGTCAGCGTCCGCATCGACAACGCGTGGATTTCCTCGCGCATGCGATCGCCGAGCGCCTGATAAACAAGTTGGTGGCGCTGGATGAGGCGCTTGCCCTGAAAAAGCGGCGACACAATCAGCGCCTCGAAATGGCGGCCATCACCCTCAACCTGGAGCGTTTCGCACTCAAGGCCGTCGGCGATATAACGTTTGACGTCGTCAGGGGTAACCATCGAAAAATCCGCAAGATGCGAGAACAAACCGAAAAGACCCGGCAATTACGCCGCAGCCTGCCGGCGTGATCAATGACGCAGCTTGTAACCGCTGCGCAGCAGAGCCAGGGTAAGAGCGGCGACTACGATCAGCGTGACGAGCATCACCAGCAAGCTGATGAGCGGCGCCACATCGGAGACACCGAAAAAACCATAGCGAAAACCATCGACCATGTAGAAGAACGGGTTCAAATGAGAAACCGCCTGCCAGAAGTCGGGCAGCGAACGCACAGAATAAAAAACGCCAGACAGGAAGGTCGCTGGCATCACAATGAAATTCTGGAAAGCGGCAATCTGGTCGAATTTTTCGGCCCAAATCCCTGCGATCAGCCCCATTGTACCGAGAATCGCGCTTCCCAACACCGCAAAAGCCACGATCCAGAGCGGGTGTGCAAAGCTCAGATGCGCAAACCAACCGGTCACGGCGAACACACCCCCCCCAACCGCCAGACCCCGCAGCATCGCTGCCATGACATAACCGCCAAACAACTCCAGCGGTGACAGCGGCGGCAACAGCACGAAAACGACGTTCCCCGTCACCTTGCTCTGGATCAGCGACGAACTGGCATTGGCAAAAGAGTTCTGCAGCACCGCCATCATCACCAAACCCGGGACCAGAAATGAGGTGTAAGGCACGCCTTCATAGACCTGCAACCGCCCCTGTAGAACATGCGAAAACACCAGCAGATACAACAGCGAGGTCAATATCGGGGCGCCAACAGTCTGGACTGAAACCTTCCAGAACCGCAGCAGTTCCTTGTAGAGAAATGTTTGAAATCCGAGCATGCAACGCCCCTTCAGTTCGAGCCCTGCATGATCCGGACGAACACATCTTCCAGGTCGGTGTGCAGCAGTTCCATTTCCTCGATCACGCAGCCACCCTCACGCAGGGTGGCTAAAATCGGCTCGAGATCTTCGTAAGTATCAACTCGCAGCGAAAGGCGTCCTGGCATTGCAGGATCGGAACTGGCCAATGGCTCAAGAGCCGCGGGCAGGCTTCCGGACGCAAGTCGCAACAGCAGCCGCCCGCCGGAGAGCTGACGCAGCAGCGCACGAGTCTGGTCCAGAGCGACCAGCTGCCCCTGCTTGAGCATTGCAATCCGTTCGCACAGTTCCTGAGCCTCTTCCAGGTAATGCGTCGTGAGCACGATCGTGTGCCCGTCGCGATTAAGCCGGCGGATGAAGTTCCACAGGGTCTGACGCAATTCGACGTCAACCCCTGCAGTGGGCTCGTCAAGCACGATCACCGGCGGACGATGGACCAGCGCCTGGGCGACCAACACTCTTCGCTTCATCCCGCCGGACAGCGTACGCGTATTCGAATTGGCCTTTGATGTCAGATCCAGATTTTCCAGGATCTCGTCGATCCAGTCGTCATTCCGGCGCACGCCGTAGTAACCGGACGTGAAACGCAATGTCTCGCGCACCGTGAAAAACGGATCGAAGACGAGTTCCTGCGGTACGACCCCGAGCGCGCGGCGGGCCGCACGGTAATCGCCCACGACGTCATGTCCCATCACGCTGACGCGGCCACGGCTGGCCCGGGTCAGACCGGCGATGATGGAGATCAGGGTCGTCTTGCCAGCGCCGTTCGGTCCAAGCAGCCCGAAAAATTCGCCCTGGCGGATCTCAAGCGACACCCCTCGCAAGGCCTGGAAACTACCGTACTGCTTGGCGACATCCAGGATTTCAATGGCATTCGTCAAAGAGGAGTCCTTGCACGCCATAAAGCGCGGCGAGCTTCAGAAGATTCGGCGTCGGCGCTTGCAGTTGCGGGCGGCGCCCGACTGCCTGCCCTCGACGGATCAGTTCGAGCAGCACCGCGATCAGTGAGGAATCAAAGTCTTTACAGGGGTCGAGCAGGATCACCGGATCGGGGCGCGCCGAGAGCTCGCGCGCAAGATCCTCCAGAACCTGGGACGCGTTATCGAACGCAACCCGAGCCGGCAGAACGACCAGAGCGGCGGTTTCGGGCATCAGGATTTCTTCGCTTGCGACTGGGAGGCGGCCCGGTTCTTCTCAGACAACGATCTGATCAGACCGTCGATCCCGCTCGCACTGACTTCCTGGGCAAACTGATTGCGGTAAGTTTCAATCAACCAAACGCCCAGCACATTGACGTCGTAGATTTTCCACCCGCTGTCGGCCTTGTACAGCCGGTAATCAAGCTGGATCGGCTGGCGACCACGCTCCAGGATCTCGCTGCGAACAACCACCTCGGTATCGCCAGCGGCCGCGCGCAACGGCTTGGTCCGCAGCGTCTGATCCTGCACCGAGGACACGGCCCCAGAGTAAGTTCTGAGGAGCAGCAGCCTGAATTCGCCCATCAGCTGCTTCTGCTGCTCCGGATTTGCCTGCCGCCAGTTGCGACCGACAGCCAGTGCGGTCATGCGCTGAAAGTCGACATGCGGCATCACGGTCGAGTCAACCAGCGCGGAGATCTTGGACAGATCGCCGGATTTCAGGCTGCCGTCCGCGCGGATTTGATCCAGCAGTTCGTTACCGATCCTGCCGATCAAGGCATCCGGCGCATCCGGTGCGGCCAATGCCAATGACGGGGACAGGAGAGGCAACAGGGCCAGGGATAAAAATACAAGAAAACGCTTCATTGTCATGCTTCCATTCGATCGGTTCAGTCGGGCAGGCAAGACGCAACACAGGATGTGTCCCGAGCAGAAACATCCGACAGGCGTCGGAACCGGTCGCACTGCACCGCCCCGGTAGCCGGCCAGGCCAGATGCTTATCAGCGCAGGGAGCTTCCATCGTCCCGCTCGCGATCAGGCGGATTGCCATCCCAGACTAGATTACGTCTTCGCTGAAGATAGCCGTCTCTGACGAACAGATAAGGGTCCAGTGCGATCCCTTCAAGCAGCCGCGATGCGTCCAGCAGCCCCTCACGGGTATCGACGAGCGAAACCCCTCGCGCCGCATTGAGCCGAGCTGAATCTTCCGAGAGATGACTCAGCAAATCGGTTCTCACATCGACCACGAAACCGATCCCGTCCCGAAACGATGAGGGACCGAGCAGGGGCAGCACCAGATACGGACCGCTTGGGAAGCCCCAGACACCCAGCGTCTGGCCAAAGTCTTCAACGTTACGCTCAAGTCCGATCTCAGACGCAACATCCGCGATGCCCGCAAACCCCAAGGTTGAGTTGATGGCGAAGCGCAGCAAATCGTTGCCCGCCAGATCAGGCTTCCCTTGCAACAGCTGATTTAAGGCGGTTCGGGCATCACGCAGATTGTTGAAGAAATTCCGAACTGATAGCCGGATGACCTCAGGGACATAATCGCGGTAGGTCATGGCGAGCGGCTCAATCGCAATCTCATCAACCTTGCGGTTAAACTCGAACATCGTCCGGTTATAAGACTCCAGCGGATCTGTGGACGAGCGCACAGCCGCGCTGCCAGGCATTGATGCACAGCCAGTCAACTGGACCGCCATCGCCACAAAAACCAGCGCCAAGGCCCTGCGGACAAGCACCGGAAACCGGGTCATCCAGTTCATTTGGCGCCGCCTTCGGCAGCCTTGCCGTAGAGAAACTGCCCGATCAGATTCTCCAAAACCACTGCTGACTGCGTCATCGTGAAACGCTCACCCGGTTTGATCATCAGGGCATCCCCACCGGGGGTCAGGCCAATGTACTGCTCACCCAAAAGGCCTGACGTCAGGATCTTGGCCGAGGAATCCTTGGGAAACTGATAGCGGCTGTCCAGCGCCAGGATCACTTCCGCCTGATAGGTCTTGTCATCGAACCGGATCGACGAGACCCTGCCAACCACAACCCCCGCGCTGCGCACCGCCGCGCGCGGCTTCAGACCGCCGATATTGTCGAAACGCGCGTTCGCCGTATAGGTGTCGGTCAGCCCGAAGCTCTCACTCATATTGCCGGCACGCAAGGCAAGGAACACCAGCGCCGAAAATCCCAGCAGCACGAAAAGGCCCACAAGAAGATCAACCAGTTTTCGATTCATTGAAACATTCTCCTACGCCAGTGCGCGGCGGTCATGCGACACGGCGAACCATCAGGTCGAGCTGAACATCAGCGCGGTGAGGATGAAGTCCAGCCCGAGAATCGCCAGTGAGGCGACCACAACCGTTGTGGTGGTTGCGTGCGCCACACCCTCCGGGGTGGGCTCGGCCTCATAACCGACGAACAGCGCCACGAAGGCAACGGTGAATCCGAACACGATGCTCTTGACCACACCATTTCCGACATCTTCGAGCCAATCGACCCCGCCCTGCATCTGCGACCAGAATGCACCGGCATCGACACCAATCATCTCAACCCCGACGACATAGCCGCCAAGCACGCCCATCGCAGAAAACAGCGCAGCAAGGAGCGGCATGCAGATGAGCGCGGCGACAAATCTTGGAGCAAGCACCCGGGCTACCGGATCGACTGCCATCATTTCCATCGCGTCAATCTGCTCCCCGGCCTTCATCAGGCCCACTTCGGCGGTCAGAGACGTCCCCGCACGGCCGGCAAACAGCAGCGCGGTGACCACCGGCCCGAGTTCACGAACCAGCGACAGCGTCACCAGCAGGCCGAGCGCCTCCTCCGAACCGTAGCGTCTGAGCGTGTAGTAACCCTGCAGTCCGAGAACAAAGCCGATCAGCAAGCCTGACACGAGGATGATCGACAATGAATAATTGCCTACGAAATGTATCTGGTCTACGACGAGTCGCGGACGCCGAAGGGCAGTGACCCCCAGGCCGCACAAACGCAGAAAAAAACGTGTCCCGTAGCCGACCAGAGCGATCTTGTCGATCAGAATCTGCATCGGTCGCAGCCATGCTGCAATCATTGCCGCACTCCCAGATCCTGGGCCAGCGGGTTAGCCTGGTAATGAAATGCAACTGGTCCGTCAATCGAGCCATCCAGAAATTGCCGCACATTAGGATCGGAGGAATCGCGCATCGATTCAGGCGTCCCATGCGCAGCGATCCGCCCTGCTGCCAGCAGATAGACGTAATCGGCAATCTTGAACGCATCCTTGATGTCATGCGAGACAACAATTGAAGCAACGTTCAGCGCATCATTGAGGTTTCGGATCAAGGCAGCAATTGTTGCCAAAGAGATTGGATCCAGACCCGCGAAAGGCTCGTCGTACATGATCAGCGGCGGATCCAATGCAATCGAGCGCGCCAGCGCAACGCGCCTGGCCATACCACCGGAAAGCTGCGAAGTACGAAAATGCGCCGCTCCGCGCAGCCCAACCGCGTTCAACTTGAGCAAAACCAGATCGCGAATCAGATCTTCCGGCAGGTCTGTGTGCTCCCGTAACGGGAAGGCGACGTTGTCGAAAACATTCAGATCGGTAAACAACGCGCCGAACTGATAGAGCATGCCCATCCTGCGACGAATTGCGTACAAGCCTTCGCGATTCAGCGCGTGCACATCCTGCCCTTCAAAGTGCACGCTGCCTGATTGCGGGCGCAGCATGCCCCCGATCAGGCGAAGAATCGTCGTCTTGCCGGACCCGGAACCGCCGATCAGCGCGACAACCCGTCCGCGCGGGAAGCGCATCGAGACTTCGTCCAGGATCAGACGATCGCGATAGCCGAAACGCGCCCGGTCGAGAACGAGAAGGTCTTTTTCCAAGAGGGTGCCATCAATGTAGTCCAACCCCTAATTGTACGACGACGGGTCGTTTCAGGTCCGCAGCAGCCAGCCCTCTGCCGTGCCGACCTGCTCAAGAGTTCCGGACAAAACAAGCGTATCGCCGACCTCAACAGCCAGTTCGGCACCAGGATCCACGGTCCGGATCGCATTGCGCACCAGCGTCGTCACCCTGGCACCACCCAGCTCAAGCTCACCGATCCGCCTGCCCAGGACCAGAGACCGGGCGGGCAACTCCACCGCCCGCAGATGCGTCGGCGCCTGCTCAATCTCATCGACCGAGACATCATCCGCACCATGAAAAAACCCCTGCAACAGTGCGTATCGGCTCT
>JAURMJ010000184.1 GCA_030830765.1 Quisquiliibacterium sp. | reverse complement strand
ATGGTTGTCATTCGTCTTTCCCGGGGCGGCTCCAAAAAGCGCCCGTTCTATAACATCGTCGCTGCCAACAAGCAGGACCGTCGTGACGGCCGCTTCATTGAGCGCGTTGGTTTTTACAATCCGGTGGCTTCGGGCAATGCCCAGGCGCTGAATGTTGCGCTGGATCGCGTTGCTTACTGGAAGCAGAACGGCGCAGCTCTGTCGCCCACCGTCGAGCGCCTGGTTCGGGAATTCTCCAAGGCCCAAGCCGCTGCCTGATGTGAGTTACCGGCGCGAGTCGCCTGAGGGTGAGTTGCATGCGGCGGCCTGATCCGCCGGGCTCCATCCAATGACTGCGCCTGCATCGTTGCCCACCGATCTTATTGAGGTCGGTCGCGTCATTGACGCCTACGGCATCCGGGGCTGGGTCAAGCTCGCCCCCTTCAACGATCCGCGTGATTCGATCCTGAAAACGGCCCGTCGCTGGTGGCTGCCTGACGGCAGTTCGCTGCAGATTGACCGTGCCCGCACACATGGGGCCACCGTGGTTGCGCATCCGCTCGGATTTGAAGACCGGACTGCGGCCGAACGGCTTCGCGGCCTCACGGTGCGCGTCAGTCGTTCAGACTTCCCGGCTTCGGCCAAGGACGAGTACTACTGGGTCGATCTGGTCGGATGCGAGGTCAGCAACCCGCGTGGCGAGGTGCTTGGAGTTGTTGACCGGGTTGAAGACCATGGTGCCCACCCGATTCTGTTACTGGCCGGTCCTGAGCCGTCGGCACTGATGATTCCGTTCGTGCCCGAGTGGATTGTCGAGGTGGATATCGCCTCGCGCCGGATCGTGGCCGACTGGGAAGCCGATTTCTGAGCAGCGCAAGGCTCTTCGCGGGTAAGCGATGCGATTCGACCTGATCACGATTTTTCCGCAGATGTTCGATGCCTTGACCCGCTACGGGATCACCGGGCGGGCGCATGATCGTGGACTCTGGAATCTGAATTGCTGGAATCCACGCGATTTCGCCACCGACGCCTATCGCTCGGTCGATGATCGGCCTTATGGCGGGGGCCCCGGCATGGTGATGTTGGCCGAGCCGATTGTGGCTGCCCTTGACCGCATTTCGGAACAGCAGCAAGGCAGTTCAGAACGCGCCCCGGTGATCCATCTGTCCCCGCGAGGAAGCCCTCTGACGCATCGGCGGGTCACCCAGCTGGCTGCGCTGCCTGCCGTCACGCTGCTGGCCAGTCGCTACGAGGCGGTGGACCAGCGCCTGCTCGACAAACACGTCGATGAAGAGATCTCGATCGGTGATTTTGTGGTCTCGGGGGGCGAGTTGCCGGCGATGATGCTGATCGATGCAGTCGTGCGCCTGCTGCCTGGGGCTCTGAACGATCAGCGCTCGGCGATTGAGGAGTCCTTTGCCGACGGCCTGCTCGACTGTCCGCATTACACGCGTCCTGAAATCTTCGAAGGCGAGCGGGTGCCCGAGGTGCTGCTGTCGGGCCATCATGCCAACATTGCGCGCTGGCGTCGTGAACAGTCGCTGCGCGAGACGCGAGCCCGCCGTCCTGATCTGATCGAAAGCGCGCGCGCGCAAGGCCTGCTCTCGCCGCAGGATGAGCGTTTTCTGAAGACGCTTTAATCAGCCCGTCTCTTAGAAATCAGTTATAATCATGGGCTGTAGTGAATATGGCCGCAGTGCGGCCGTCATCCTCTGCGCGGAATCAGCCCAGGCAGCGTTGGCCATCCCTGAATGGCAGGCACCTGCGGCACCCCCTTCTTAACAAATCCGACGCAAGATGGCACAGGAGCCCTTCATGAATCTGATTCAGCAACTCGAGCAGGAAGAGATTGTCCGTCTGGGCAAGACCATTCCTGAATTTGCCCCCGGCGATACCGTGATCGTCAGCGTCAACGTGGTTGAAGGTACGCGCAAGCGCGTGCAGGCCTACGAGGGCGTTGTCATTGCCAAGCGCAATCGCGGCCTGAACTCCTCGTTCATCGTGCGCAAGATTTCGTCCGGCGAAGGCGTCGAGCGGACCTTCCAGCTTTATTCACCGCTGATCGCATCGATCGAAGTCAAGCGTCGTGGTGATGTCCGTCGCGCCAAGCTGTACTACCTGCGCAGCCGTTCGGGCAAGTCGGCACGCATCAAGGAAAAGCTGCCGAGCCGCAAGGCCCGCTGATTACGGCGAGGCCGTCAGCAGCTTTCCGAAGAAACGGCGGCCCGATGGTCGCCGTTTTTTTTACTGTTTTTGAGCCGGCTGGGGTGTTGATCGTGATGACGCACCCCAATTCATCGACTCCCCGATTTTATTGACGAGTTTTTGTACGGATCGTTGTGAGCAATTCAACCGACACAACAGTGAGTCGAGACCCTGATGGTCGGTTCGCAGGCACTCAGGACGCTGACAATCAGCCGACGAATGCTCAGCCTTCAGGAGCTCAGCCCACGAATACCCGCCCGCGCATCGATCCACGGATCATGCCGATTGACTCATCGGGTCCGATCCTGCCGGCGGTCACTGAAGACCGGCTGTCGCCGCAGGCGCTTCGTCAGCGCTTCTCCAGCCAGCCTGACTGGTTGCCTGAGCTGACCGGAGACCGCATGCGTACGGTGACCGTTGAGCCCCGTGCCGCTGCTGTCCTTGTACCGATCATCGCCCATGCCGACGGTGCAACGGTGCTGCTGACTGAGCGTACTGCACATCTGAACGCTCACGCCGGTCAGGTGGCATTTCCAGGCGGGCGTTGCGATCCGGAGGATCGCGATGCAACCGCCACCGCGTTGCGTGAAGCGCAGGAGGAAATTGGTCTGCACCCGGAGCGGGTTGATGTGATCGGGCTGATGCCGCAATACATGACTGGCACTGGTTATCTGGTCACGCCGGTCGTCGGCATCATCGAACCTGGCTTCGATCTGGAGCCGCATGACTTCGAGGTTGCGACCATCTTTGAGGTGCCTTTGCGCTTTCTGATGGATCCTGTCCATCATCAGCGCAGGCGGATGACGGGTGAGAACAGCGGTCGCATCTTCTATGCAATGCCCTGGCATTGCAAACAGCATCAGCGCGAATTCTTCATCTGGGGCGCAACAGCTGCGATGCTTCGCAATCTGTATCGGTTACTCAGCGTCTGATCCTGATAGCATTTCCTGCTATGGGATTCATTGCGCTGATTTTCTCGCTGCTGCTGGAACAGGTCCGCCCGCTGCCACGCAGCAATCTGCTGCATCGCGCCATCGTTGAGCTCGCCGATCTGGCTCGCGGCGCGACTGACGCCGGAGAACGGCGTCACGGGACGTTCGGCTGGCTGCTCCTGGTTGTCTCAGGTCTGTTGTTGTTGGCCGCAGTCGAGTGGCTGCTTGGTCTTCTGAGTCCGTTGCTGGTCTTCCTGCTGCATGTTCTCGTGCTTTATTTCACGCTGGGTTTTCGTCAGTTCAGCCATTCCTTCACCGAGATTCAGTTGGCGCTGGTATCTGGCGACGTTGCCGAGGCGCGACGGATCCTGCAGGCCTGGCTGTCCAGCGATGACCACAGCTTCACTGCAGTCGACACGCCAATCCCCGAGGTCTGTCGTTTGTCGATTTCCAGCGCCTTGCTGGCCTCGCACCGCCACGTCTTCGGTCCTCTTTTCTGGTACGTGCTGCTGCCAGGGGCAATCGGTCCGGTGCTTTACAGGCTTGCCCAGATGCTTGCGCGTCGCTGGTCTCTATCCGATGACGTCTACGGGCAGTTCGCAGGCAAGGCCTATGCATGGATCGACTGGCTGCCGACCCGGCTGTCGGCGGCTGGATTTGCGGTGGTCGGCAGTTTCGAGGATGCGGTCTACGCCTGGCGTGGCGCGGTCGCGGCGGGCGATCGTGATCAGCGCGCACTGCTGCTGGCTGCAGGGGGCGGTGCGCTGGGGCTGCGTCTTGCTGATCCCGAGCTCGAGGCGCACTGGAGTCAGCAGGATGCCCCGGGCTATGAGCTGCAGGGGGCGGAGCCGGGCATCGAGAGCCTGCAAAGCGCAGTCGGTCTGGTCTGGCGCTCGGTCGTGCTCTGGATCAGTTTGTACGCGATGCTGACGATTGCGACCTGGCTCGGTCGCTGATCAACCCGCTAGGCTACAAGCCGGACGCAGCGCACTGGTTCATCCCCGCCAGGGTTTTGCGCGGGCGATTGCGTCCGACTCATCGGTGAAGCTAATGAACAAGCGATAACGCAGCGGGTCGATCTCCCCGTGATCGGCCGCCTCACGGATGACGCATCCGGGCTCGCTGCGGTGTGTGCAATTGTGAAAACGGCATTCACCGATCAAGGGCTCGAACTCGGGCATGGCGTGAAGTCGCTCGGATTCGGAAAGATGCTCAAGACCAAACGACTGGAAGCCCGGCGAGTCGATGATCCGGCCGGCTCCCTGAACGGCGCAGTCAGTTTGAGCAGCAGGACCGCGGGCTCTGTCAGTTTCAGGCTTTGCACGGGCTGTCGTGGAACCGGCGGAGGCTGGAGGTTCCAGATCATGCGTCTGCGCTGCAATCGCGGCCGATTGCGCTGCAGGCAGCTCAAACATCCGAGTGAAGGTTGTCGTATGGCGTCCAGCGGACAACGCCTGGGAAATCTCCCGTGTATGCTGACCCGCATCAGGCACAAGGCAATTGATCAGCGTCGATTTACCCATGCCTGACTGGCCCAGCAGCAGCGTTGTTCGACCCTTCAGCCAAGGCAGCAGCGCCTGACGTGTTCCATCCGGATCGGTTCGAGCTGAACACTCGATAATCCGGTAACCCAGTTCCCGAAAAACCTTGATCCTGGGTTCAATGCGGGCTCGTGCTTCGAGCAGGTCATGCTTGTTGACGATCACGGCAAGTGGGATACCCTCTGCGCGTCCGGCAATCATGACCCGAAGCAGCAACTCCTCGGAGTAGGGCGGGTCCGGCGCAATGACGATGCCGGCCTGATCCAGATTGGCCGCAATCCACTTGGTGCGGGCCGCATCGCTGCGCTTGAATTCATTGATGCGGGGAGCGATCGATTCGATGACTGCCTGCCCGCTTCCCAGAACCGAGATCTTCGCCCGATCGCCGACGGTGACCCGGGTGTTTCGCCCGCGGGTCACTGCCGAGACTTGATCGCCCTGTGAAGTCTGAAGCAGATACTGGCGACCGAACCCGGCAATGACCAGTGCGTCGGTCAATTCAGTTCGCCGGCATAGACTGCGTCGGTCTTTGCGGCGCAGATGAAATCATTGATTGAGATGCCCGACACCGAATGGGTTGACCAGCGGACCGCGCACTGACTGTAGCCAATCTGCATTTCGGGGTGGTGATCCTCCCGGTGGGCGACGCGGGCGATCGCGTTGACGAAGGCGATCGTGTCATGAAAGTCCGCGAACTCGAACTGACGCTGCAGGACTCCGTCGACGCACTGCCAGTCGGGCAGTTCGGCCAGTTGCTCCGCGATGTGCGCGGAGGCAAGCTCATTGCCGGCAGCCAATGGCGTGCAGCAACGGGACATCAGCTGTTGTCGGCGCAGCAGCGCGCATTTCATAGGCGTCGGTTCCATCTCTGAGTTGCTCGGTCGATGTTTAGGTTGTCGCCGACTGGGCGGCGATCTGTTCCAGCCTGGCTACGCGCTGTGCGGCCGGTGGATGCGAGTCATAGAACGCTGAGTGCAGAGGGTCGGGAGTCAGGGTCGCCGCGTTGTCCTGGTACAGCTTGACCAGTGCGCTGACTAAATGACCCGCATCGGTCTGCGCGGCAGCAAACGCATCGGCTTCGAACTCGTGACTGCGCGAAACCAGGCTCATCAGCGGCTGTAATGCAAAGGTGAAAGAGGGCAGCGCCAGGAAGAACAGCAGCAGCGCAAGCGCTTGATGGTCGCGGTCTGCTGTGACGCCCAGTCCCTGATAGAACCAGGGCTGCTGGGCCAGCACACCGAGCAGCCACAGTCCGGCCAGGCTGATTGAAAAGCTGGAGATGATCCGCTTGAGGACATGACGGCGCTTGAAATGTCCGAGTTCGTGCGCGAGAACCGCTTCGATTTCCGAGGGTTCAAGGCGCTGGATCAGCGTATCGAAGAAGACAATCCGCTTGCTGCGTCCCAAGCCTGTGAAATACGCATTGCCATGAGCCGAACGACGGCTGCCATCCATGACGAACAGACCACTGGCCTGGAAACCGCTGCGAGCCAGCAGGGCCTTGACCCGCTCGCGCAGATCCCCTTCGGGTAGTGGTTCGAATTTGTTGAACCATGGTGCGATCACAGTTGGGTAGACCACAAGAACGAACAGGTTGAAGCCGATCCACAGCAGCCAGGTCCACAACCACCAGTTCGCGCCCGTACTGTTCATCAGCCAGAGCACGGCTGCGGCCAGCGGCAGGCCGAGCAGGGCCGACAGCAGGACCCCTTTGATGAGGTCAGCCAGCCACAGCCCGAGCGTCATTCGATTGAAACCGAAGCGCTGTTCAAGCCGGAATTGTCGATACCAGGCCAGTGGCAGATCGACGAGCGATGAGATCACCGCGACCAGCGTCAGCAGCAGCAACTGGCGGATCATCGGCGAGTCCGGTAGGCCCTGAATCAGGTGCTGATGCAGCCATTGCAGTCCCCCTAACAGCGTGAATCCGAGCACCATGGCGCTGCCCAGCGCAAGTTCGGTCATGCCCAGCCTGACACGTGCAATCGTGTAGTCGGCGGCTCGCTGATGGGCACTGAGGGAAATGCGCTCGGAGAACGCCTGCGGCACTTCCCCGCGAGCGTTCGCCACATGACGGATCTGCCGCCCCGCGAGCCAGTATTTAAGGGCCAGCGTGGCCATCAGGGCCGCTGCAAAAAGGTAACTGAAAGTGATTGGGTTCAAGGCTTGCTGCGCTAAGAGGGCGGTCGGGTGTGACAGAATTCCGGAAGGAGAAAAATTATGTCACAAGGAGCGACCTCTTCCATGAATGGACTTGCCACCCCCGCGGGGGCGCCCGATGAAAGCTGGCTCATCTGGGTCGATATGGAGATGACCGGGCTGAATCCGGCCACCGATCGGATCATCGAGGTCGCCGTCATCGTGACCGACAGCAACCTGAACCTGATCACCGAAGGACCTGCAATCGCGATTCATCAGCCCGACAGCGTGATGGCCGCGATGGATCAATGGAATACCTCCACGCATGGTCGCTCAGGTCTGACCGAGCGGGTGCGTCATTCGACGGTCAGCGAGGCGCAGGCCGAGGCGATGCTGATTGATTTTCTCAGACCGCTGGTACCGGCCGGAAAGTCACCGATGTGCGGCAACTCGATTTGCCAGGATCGCCGCTTCATGGCGCGTTATATGCCTGAACTGGAGGCCTGGTTCCATTACCGCAATCTGGACGTCAGCACGCTCAAGGAACTGTGCAAGCGCTGGCAACCGCAGATCGCGAAGGGGTTTGCCAAGCGCAGTGCTCATACCGCTTTGGCCGATATCCAGGAGTCGATCGATGAGATGCGTTACTACCGCGAGCACTTCATCATTGCGCCTGCGACGTCCGCTGCTCCCGCCTCCACAGCCTGACAAGAAGGGCTGCCAGGCCGATCGTGGCCAGGATCAAGCTGACAAAGCCGGCGACCCAGAATCCCATGGCGCCGTGCGCCTCGGTCCCGAAGGGGGCCAGCACGGAGTCTTCGGGCAGCAGAAACGTCAGCAGATAGCCGCCACCGATGCCGATGCCCCACATGGCGACCAGATAGACGACCATCGGTGAGGTGGACACTTTGTAGGCGCGCAGCACATAGCCGACTTGGGTCTGCAGGCTGTCGAACAAATGGAACAGGGCGACCAGTGCAATCAGCGGCACACTGGCCGAGATGACTGCATGGTCGGTTGAATACAGCGCGGCGATATGACTGCTGCCAAACCAAAGCACACTGACTGTTGCCAGAGCGGCCAGCAGCGCCATCCGGAATCCATTGAGGGCGTACTGCCGAGCCCGTTGCCTCTCTTCTGCACCGATTGAGTGGGCTACCAGCGTGCTGGTCGCATGCGCGATGCCCAGCCCGACCATGTAGCAGATGCCCGCAAGATTTGCGGCAATCTGGTGGCTCGCGGCAGCGGTTGGCCCCAGACGGGCAACGAACAAGGCCATGAAGGTGAACGAAGTAATTTCCACCATATAGGCAGCGCCAATCGGAAGCCCCAGGCGCAGCAGTTCGCGCAGCTGGGCAAGGTCGGGCCAACTCCAGCGCAGCAGAGAGAAGCGAGCGTAGTGTGAGTCGAGCAGCAGCCAGCCCACAGACACCAGTGCAATCATCCAGGCCAGTACCGCGGTCGCAACGCCGCAGCCGGCGCCGCCCATCGGGGCGATGCCCAGGGACTCAGAGCCGTACATGAATAAGGTGTTCAAGGGGAACTTCAAGGCCAGCCCCGACAGATTGATCAGCATCACCACATGGGGCCGGGAAATCGCCACATTCATCGAGCTGAACGCGCGAAACAGCAGCGCAGCTGGCAATCCGGCGGAAATCGCGAGCAGGTAGCCTCGGGTGACCTCAGCGACCTCCGGGGGCGGGGCACTGAACGCAAGAAAGACGTCGCTGTAGATCAGTGCGAGGCAACCGGGCACCGCCAGGCCCAGAGCCAGCCAGAGCGATTGCCGGAAGGCGTCGCCGATCTGGTTGTAACGGCCCGCACCGAAATGCTGGCCGATGATCGGCGACAAGCCCAGCAGCGTCCCCATCAGACCAATGTAGACCGTCACGTAGATGCT
>JAURMJ010000183.1 GCA_030830765.1 Quisquiliibacterium sp. | reverse complement strand
TGCGGGTGCAGGTGCAGGTGCGGGGCTGATCGCACAACTCGTCGGCTTTGTCACTGAACAACATGCCCCCTCGCCGGCCTTCATTGCCGTCTGGCTGATCGGGGTTGGCGCGACCATCGCAACCGTTGTTGCGCATCGCCAAAGGCTGCTCGCGCTGGTGTTGCTCGGGGCGGTCGGTCTGACGGTAAGCCTGGCCTTTGTCTGGTTCTCTGCGCCGGACCTGGCGCTGACGCAGATTCTTGTCGAGGTCGTCACTGTCGTGCTGATGATGCTCGCGCTGCGCTGGCTGCCCCAGCAGGGTGCGCCCGAACAGGCACCGGGGCGCAAGCTGCGGGATGCGCTGATCGCGGGGAGTGTCGGGCTGGGGCTTGCCGCGCTGGTGGTCGCGGTCGCGCAGCGTCCCTTCGATTCGATCTCGCCCTACTTCCTGCGTACTGCAGTGCCCGACGGCGGGGGCGCAAATGTCGTCAACGTGATCCTGGTCGACTATCGCGGCTTCGACACCTTCGGCGAAATCACGGTGCTGGGGATCGCGGCGCTGGTGATCTACGCGCTGGTCAGCGGCGCGGTCGGCGGTCGCTCCCGCAGTTCGGCTTCCGAAGAAGATCGACGCGACGCGACGGGTCTGCGCCGACCAGGTGCCGCACCGGCACCGCCGTCCGCCTTGGCACAGCCTTCCGCTGCAGGGTCGCAGGCGGACCAGGATTCGATGGCGCTCGCGGCTGATGCGGGCGGCGCCCCGCGCTCCCTGATGCTGCAGGTGGCTGCGCGGCTGCTGTTGCCGCTGGCGACACTGGTCTCGGTGTTCATGTTCCTGCGCGGACACAACCAGCCGGGCGGCGGCTTCATCGCCGGCCTGGTGCTGGCCATTGCGCTGATCCTGCAGTTCATTGCGAACGGGCCCGCCTGGATGGCACAGCGCATGCGGGGTGATTTTCGTGGCTGGGTTGGCTGGGGCCTGCTGATTGCCGGTGCAACCGGCATGGCCAGCTGGCTGTTCGGTGCACCTTTCCTGACCAGCAGTTACGACTATCCGGTCTGGCCCCTGATCGGTCCCGTGCCGCTGGCCAGTGCCGCGCTGTTTGACCTTGGGGTCTATCTGACGGTGGTCGGCGCCACCATGGTGGCGCTGCTGGCGATCGCGCAATTGGGCGAAGCATCGAATCCGGAATGCTCCGAGGCCGCTTCACCTTCAGCCCCCAATCCGACACCGGCTGCGGCGCCGCCCAAAGCGCCCGATCCCGGAGCGGGTCACCATGACCTTGCCAAGGGCACCCCGGAGTCCCTGCGATGACGCTGCTGCTTGCCCTTGCCATCGGACTGCTGGCCGGCTGCGGTGTCTGGCTGATGCTGCGCGCGCGCAGCTTCGATCTGATCCTTGGACTGACGCTGCTGTCCTATGCGGTCAATCTGTTCATCTTCTCGATGGGACGTCTGCGGGTCGGCGCCGCGCCGCTGGTCCGAGACGGAGTCGAGCCCTCGTTGCTCAATTATGCCGACCCCTTGCCCCAGGCGCTGGTGCTGACCGCGATCGTGATCGGATTCGCGATGACCGCGCTGCTGCTGGTGATCGCGCTGCGAGCACGCATGCTGGGCGGCACCGACCATGTCGACGGCCTGCCCGATGAGGACGAATCGATTCAGCGGTCAGCCGCACGTGACGACCGATCGGAGCACCGCCGATGAACTGGCCGCACTGGATCGTCATGCCGATCATCGCACCGCTGATGACCGGCGCACTGCTGGTGCTGCTCGAGCGGCGCGAATCGCGTCATGTCCGCAGCATCGCCTTGTTTACATCGGTGGCACTGGTGCTGCTGTCCGTATTTCTGATCATGCTGGCCGACGATGGCACAGTCCGCGCCTATCTGCTGGGCAACTGGACCGCGCCATTCGGCATCAGCCTGGCACTGGACCGGCTCAGCGCGTTGATGCTGCTGCTGACCTCGATTGTCGGGCTGGCCGGACTGCTCTACGCAGGCGGCGGCGATGCACGACGCGGTGCGCACTTTCATGCGCTGATGATGTTCCAGCTGGCGGGACTGAACGGCGCTTTCCTGACGGCAGACCTGTTCAACCTGTTCGTTTTCTTTGAGGTGCTGCTGATTGCATCCTACGGTCTGCTGCTGCATGGCGGTGGCCCGCACCGGTTGCGCGCAGCCATCCACTATGTGGCCTTCAATCTTGCCGGCTCGGCCCTGTTCCTGATTGCAGTCAGTCTGATCTATGGTCTGACCGGCACACTGGCTATGGCTGATCTGGCAACCCGGATCGCGACACTGCCGGCCACCGATGCGACGCTGATCCGCATTGCCGGCACGCTGCTGCTGATCGTCTTCTGCGTGAAAGCTGCCCTGCTGCCGCTGTATTTCTGGCTGCCCGAAACCTACAGCGCGGCCAGTGCGCCGGCGGCGGCAGTTTTCGCGATCATGACCAAGGTTGGCGTCTACGCCATCGCACGCGTTGGGACGCTGGCATTCGGCGTAGATTCTCCAGGCCCTGCGGCCGGTCTGTTCCAGTCCTGGATGCCCGCCTTTGCACTGGCCACGCTGGCGCTCGGGGCGACTGGTGCGGTGGCGGCAAGGCGCCTGCGGGTCCTGGTCGCCTACCTGGTTGTGGCCTCTGCGGGGACGCTGATTACCGCGATCGCACTCGGCACGGCCGGGACACTGAGTGCCGGGCTCTTTTACCTGATCCACAGCACACTGGTTGCAGCCGCCATGTTCCTGCTCGTGGATCGCATGACGGCGGCCCGCGGCAGGGCAGCCGACATGATTGAAGCGGCCGGTTTCGGTGCCGGCAAGGCCATGCTCGGTGCCGGCTTCTTCCTGCTCGCGCTGGCCTTTGCCGGCATGCCTCCGTTGGCTGGTTTCATCGGCAAGGCCCTGCTGCTGCAGGCCAGCGCCGATACCAGCTACGGAGTCTGGGTCTGGATGGTTGTGTTGCCAGCGAGCCTGGCGATGATCGTTGCGCTGTCCCGGGCCGGCAGCACGGTGTTCTGGCAGCCGCCCCCGGAAGATGATCCGCTGACCAACAAGACGTCTCACGCCGTCCGGCCCGGTGCCGTCGGCATCGGGTCCGCACTTGGCACAGACGGCACCGGTTCTGCGGGTCAACGTGCAGCTCTGGTGATGCTCGGCACACTGCTGATCGGCTCAGCCATTCTTGCCGGGCCGATCCGCGCATACACCGGGGCAACCGCTGATCAGTTGCTGGCCCGCGGCAGCTATATCGATGCGCTGCAGAGCGCCCGGCCAGTCGCACCGCGCCTGGACGTGCGCCGTGAGATGCGCGAGCAGGGCAAGCTCAAGGGGCAGGCCAAAGACGCTGCAAACTCCGACCTCCACAAGGAACAGCGCCAATGAAACTGTTCCCCTCACCGCTCACCAGCCTCGTGCTGCTCGGCTTCTGGCTCGCGATGAATGCATCGCTGTCTGCCGGCCACCTGCTGCTCGGCCTGCTGCTTGCCCTCGGATTGCCGCTGCTGCTCGTCCGGTTGCGGGGCGAGCGCGCCAGCCCGAGCAATCCGCTGCTGGTGCTGCGCCTTCTGGTCAGAGTGCTCATCGATATCATCACGTCGAACATCGAAGTCGCTCGGCGCATTCTGGGCCCCGAGTCACGGATCCAGCCGGGTTTCATCTGGCTGCCGCTGCGCATTCAAGACCCACATGGCATTGCCACGCTGGCCGGCATCATCACAATGACGCCGGGTACGCTGTCGGCGCAGGTCTCAGCGGGTCGACGCCATCTGCTGATCCATGTGCTCGACCTGCATGACGAGGCCGCACTGATTGCGTCCATCCAGCAACGCTACGAGGAACCGCTGATCAGGATCTTTGAAGGCGCTTGTGTGACTGCCAATCCGGAGACCCGGCCGCAGCTGACCCCAAGGAGCGAATGATGAACCTCTCACCTACGTTCACGCTGCTGAGTATTGCCTTGCCACTGGCGATCGGCATGTTTGCCGTTGCACTGCTGCTCAACAC